>JAFSZW010000542.1 GCA_017458865.1 Clostridia bacterium | reverse complement strand
CCGATGCCGATCATATGGATGCGTTTGCCTTTATATTGATTGATATGTATCATATGTCCTCTTGGCGTCCAAGACGCAGTAGTTGATGCCTGTATTATACGGAATCGGAAGTTATTTCTCAAGTCCATAGGGCGGAATCACGGGAATTTTGCGCGTATCGGGAATGCTGTTGTAGCCGCGCATAAGTGAGGATCACGGAATACCTGCGGGATTTGTGCAGGATGCCCCAGATAGATGTTTGCAAAAGACTGACAGAAATGGAAAGTGAAAAAGGTGAACGTTAAGCTTTTTGGTGAAAATATAAGAAAAAATTGGTAGTTTTGCCCATGGACTTCTACGGAAACCTGAATTATAATGGGGGACACATTTAAAAACATTCGTATTTTGGAGGACGTACTATGGACCGCATTCGCCGAACTGAGCGTCTGGCTGTCATGACCAAAATCCTGATGGATTCACCCAACCGTATCTTAACGTTGGGATCTTTCTGCGAGAAATTTGGATCTGCAAAATCTTCACTCAGTGAAGATATTGACATACTGCGCACGATTTTTGCTCAGTATGATCTGGGAACGCTGGAGACAGTGACCGGTGCGGCAGGCGGGGTCAGGTATCGTCCGATGATTACCGGTGAGGCGGCGTATAATTCTGTCTCGGAGGTGGCCAGACTGTTATCCCAACCCGGGCGCATCCTGCCTGGCGGTTTTATCTATATGGCTGACATTCTGGCTATGCCGGATGTCGTGGAGAAGATGGGCAATATCATTGCTTCACAGTATTACCGCCAGGAACCGGACTTTGTGCTGACGATGGAGACGAAGGGCATCCCGATCGCACTCATGACGGCAAAAGCGCTGGGCATTCCAACCGTAATTGTTCGCCGTGACAGCAAGGTTTACGAGGGGCCGGCGGTAAATATCAACTATATCTCCGGAACTGGTAACCGCATTGAAACAATGAGCCTGTCAAGACGCGCAGTCAAGGAAGGCCAGCGGACGCTGATCGTGGATGATTTCATGAGAGCCGGCGGGACACCCCGGGGCATGGTTGATATGATGAAGGAGTTCTCTGTCAGTGTTGCCGGCATCTGTGTTCTGATGTCCACGGCGGAACCGGCAAAGAAGCGGATTGATGGGGTCAAGTCTCTGTTGATGCTTGAAAGCATCGACGACAGTACAGGCAGCGCCAATATTCGTCCATCAAACTGGCTCCAGTCGATGCGGAAAGCGACGAACAGCTGACCGTTAAGCCCGATTTGATACCTGTCAGAGGCATGCCCATGCAGCCAGAGCAAACGCGTCAGTGCCTGCCCGGAAAGCATTCTGTGTCCGATTTTTCTCTGTAGATGGATTCGACACAGATGGCATAATGTGGTATACTCTGTCTGTGCAGCCCTGCTGCATGGATCTCGTGAGTGACAGAATGAGAGCGGATTTGTCTTCGCAAAGACACCGCTCTCTTGCTATGGACCGGCAGGGTTCAGAGCGAAAAGCGGGAATGCAACGCATTCCCGCCAAAAAGGTTTTGGCAGATAGCTGTCCGGACCTGATCTGGGAGGGAAAATGCTTGTAGTAATTGGCCTGGGCAATCCGGGCAGTGAATATGAAAGAACCCGGCATAATGTCGGGTTTGATGTATTGGATGTCTTTTGTGAGCAGGAGCATATTCAGCTGACAAAACTGGATCATCACGGACTGATCGGGGAGAGCGGATTTGGCTCAGGAAAGCTGATTCTGGTTAAGCCACAGACATACATGAACAATTCCGGCATGTGTGTGAGTGAGGTCCTTTCATGGTACAAGCCGGAACCGGATGAAATACTGGTGATCTATGATGATATTGATCTGCCGCTTGGAAAGCTGCGGATGCGCCGCCGCGGTTCAGCCGGAACGCATAACGGAATGCGGTCCATTGTGCAGCTTTGCGGACGGGATGATTTTCCGCGCCTGAGAGTAGGGATCGGGACAAAGCCGCCGGAATGGGAACTGGCGGACTTTGTGCTGTCTCACTATCAGACAAAGGAAGACCGGGAGACACAGTTTTCGGCGTTCCTGCGGGCGGCAGATGTGATTCGTACCGTGCGTTCCCACGGGCTTGAGGCAGCTATGCAGATGGCAAATGCGCCGACCAATAAGGATGGGGCTGAGGCGGCCCGCCGGCCGGCAAATGGACAGGGGAAGAGCGGTGATACCGGGCACGCAGGAATGGCATCTCTTGGCGAAGGAAAAGCAGATGCGGCCGACGAGCAGACAAAAGAGGAGACAAGATGAGCAGCAACTTTTTGTTTGATACCCTGCATGGATATGAGCCATATCAGCAGATTCGGGAAAGCCTTGAGAAAACTGGCATGATCTCCGTTTATGAGCTTTGCAATGCTCAGAAGGCGGAAATTGTCGCAGCGCTGTGTGAGGAGACTGGCAGGCAGGTACTTTATCTGTGCGAAAGCGAGAAGGCTGCCACACAGATCATGGAGGACCTTTCCGTCCTGAGCGGCGGCATGGTGGGCCTTTTCCAGGGAAGAGAAATCAGTTTCTACCATGATGTGGCTGCTAGCCGTGAGGTTTCCTACCGCCGCATGGAAACGCTTTCCAAGCTGATGAACGGCAACATGCACATGGTGGTTGCACCCATAGATACACTGCTGCACCGCGTTATGCCCCGTGACCTGTTTGCAGCCAATACCCTCCGTCTTCATGTTGGGGACCGCATTGGAACGGACGTGGTGATTGAACGCCTGCTGGCTGCCGGCTATGTCCGTGAGTATATGGTTGAAGGCAAGGGGCAGTTTGCTGTTCGCGGCGGCATAATTGATGTATATCCGACCGATGCAAGTCATGCTGTTCGAATTGAGTTTTTCGATGATGAGCTTGATTCGATCCGGGAATTTGCCGTCATGGATCAGCGTTCTGTCGGGAATCTGCAGAGCGTTCAGATCCCGCCTGCCAGTGAAGGACTGGTCAGCGAAAGCCGCGTAGAGGAGGTTGCCAGAATTCTCCGGGAAGCCATTAAAGCGCGGCGCGAGCCAGAGGTAAAGCCTATGGCAGTGCTTGGGGGATCGCTGGCGGACCTGCCAACAGCAGAGGCAGATGAGGCGGCGGATGAGGATGAGAGTGAGCCGGTCTACGAGGATCTGACAGAAGGAGAGGCACCTTTTGTGCTGCGCAGCCGGACAGCAGAACGGTATGACGATCTCCTTCTGAGTTCAATTGAGCAGATGGAGAACGGTATCGGCACACGCGTTCTGGAAAAGTACCAGAATCTGCTCTGGGACCGTCAGGAAACCATTGTGGACTATATGAACCGGCCGATTATTGTTGTGGATGAGCCGGATGCGAGCCTGGCAAGGCTTGAGAGCCGCAAGAATGAGTTTATCATGGCGTTTACCAATGCCCTTGAGCGCGGTGAGGCGATTCGAGAGCAGGAAAACCTGATTCTTACGGATGAGGCCGTCATAGAGATGCTCAGGCGTGATGGAACACTGCTCATGAGCCGCATTCAGCGACAGCTCGTCCAGTTCCCGGTTGCAAGATTTATCCGGATGAACGGCGTGCCGCACGGCAGTTATGGCGGAAAGACGCGCAACCTCTGTGATGATGTAAAGTCATGGATGGAAAATGGTTGGCGCGTGATCATTTTCTCAGGTGGTATTGCCAGAGGCGAGCGTATGCGCCAGTCGTTTGAGGATGAGGGTATCACGACGACTTTCGACGAGCACTGCATTCGCACGCCGGAGGCCGGGACAACCGTAATATATCCGCTCTCACTCTCCGGCGGATTTCTGTATCCTGACATCCAGGTTGCCGTTCTGGTCGAGAGCGATGTATACGGCAGCAAGACGGCAAAGGCAAAGGCCAGACGTCAGGAAGGCAGCAAGATCAATTCCTTCACCGATCTTGAGGTGGGGGACTATGTGGTTCATGAGAATCACGGAATCGGCAGGTATCTGGGCATCAAGCGCCTGATCAACGACGGCACATCCAGGGATTACCTGCAGATTGAGTATCAGGGCGGGGACAAGCTGTACATCCCTGTCGATCACTTTGACCGCATTCAGAAGTATATCGGTGCAGGCGAGAGTGTTGCACCGAAGCTTTCGGACCTTGGCGGCAAGAACTGGCGCAAGCAAAAATCCAAGGTGCGCGAGAGCCTCAAGGAATTGGCGTTCAGTCTAGTTCAGCTGTATGCCAGCAGGCAGAAAAAGCAAGGGCATGCCTTTGCTGAGGATACGCCATGGCAGCAGGAGTTTGAGGAAAACTTCCCATACGAGGAAACGCCTGACCAGCTGGTCGCCGTAGAGGAGATCAAGCGGGATATGGAAAAGCCTGAGCCCATGGACCGCCTGCTCTGCGGTGATGTCGGCTATGGCAAGACAGAGGTTGCCCTGCGTGCTGCATTTAAGGCGATCATGGACGGCTATCAGGTGGCGATCCTGGCACCTACGACCATCCTGGTTCAGCAGCACTATCAGACGATACTGCGGCGTTTTGAAGGATTTCCGGTTGAGGTGGACTTTCTTAGCCGTTTCAAGTCGCAAAGGGAACAGACCAAGACCATCCAGCGGATTGAGAGCGGTGAGGTTGATCTGGTTGTTGGTACGCACCGCCTCCTGAACAAGGGCATCAAGTTCAAAAAGCTTGGCCTGTTGGTCATCGACGAAGAACAGCGCTTTGGTGTCGGGCACAAGGAGACGATAAAGAACGTCAAGAACACGGTGGACGTGCTGACGCTTTCCGCGACGCCGATTCCGCGCACCCTCCATATGTCCATGGTCGGTATTCGTGACATGAGCCTCCTTGAGACACCGCCGCAGGCCAGATATCCTGTCCAGACCTACGTGGTTGAGTATCAGGATGCTGTCATTCGTGATGCCATTCTTCGTGAACTGGGACGCGGCGGACAGGTCTTCTTCCTGTACAACCGTGTGGATTCCATCGACCGGTGCTATGAGGAGCTGCAGAAACTGGTTCCGGAGGCGCGCATAGTCATAGCGCACGGACAGATGAAGGAGGATGTCCTTGAGGATGTGATGATGGACTTCTCCCAGCAGAAGTACGATATCCTTCTGTGTACGACCATCATCGAATCCGGCCTCGATATTCCCTCCGTCAATACCCTGATCATCTATGACGCGGAGCGTTTCGGCCTTGGACAGCTGTATCAGATCCGCGGCCGCGTAGGCCGGTCCAACCGTATGGCGTATGCCTATCTCACGGTCAGGCCGGGACGGATCATCTCCGAGAACGCGCAGAGGCGTCTGGATACGATTCGCGAGTTTACCGAATTTGGCTCCGGATTCAGGATTGCCATGCGGGATCTCGAAATCCGTGGTGCCGGCAATATCCTCGGACCACAGCAGAGCGGCCATCTGGCGGATATTGGATACGACCTGTACTGCAAGCTCTTGGACGAGGCAGTCCTTGAAGCGCAGGGTGTAAAGCCGCAGTTTAATCTCGAGATGGAAACCAGGATGGATGTCAAAGTCAACGCCTTCCTGCCGTCCAATTATGTGACGGGTGACAAGCAGCGGCTTGAGGTTTACCGCCGCATTGCGAAGATTACCAATGCCTCTCAGCGGGATGATGTAGAGGAGGAACTGGTGGACAGATTTGGCGATGAGCCGCAGAGCGTAGCCAATCTGGTCGCAGTGGCCTATCTCAAGTCCATGTGCGGCAAACTGGGGATCGATCGTGTCCGTCAGGACAACGGACTGATTCAGATGTTCTTCTCGCCGTCGGCTGACATTGACGGCGTCGCACTCCTGCGGGCAGTCAAGAATCTGGATCCCCGTCTGACGATTTCGCTCAACCGTCCGAATGCGCTTGTGTTCCAGGATAAGACAAAGAACCGTGAGGACATGCTCTTCCAGTGCGTCAACATCATGGAGCGTCTGACTGCCAGGATGGAGATGGAACTGAGCAAGAACCAGAAAGCACCGGTAGAGCAGGGATGATTTTATGCAATTTGCCTTAATCCGTCTGCCTGCTTTTGTCTGAATCGGACAGTTGCACTTTTTCCTGAAAAGCTGTACAATACAGTCTGTAGGGTGCGATGACGGATGGACCTCATGCAATGCGGGTGTGTGAACCTTGTCAGGGTCGGAAGGCAGCAGCAATAAGCATTGCTTCGTGTGTGCCGTGAGAGCTTCTGCCCCGAGTGTCCTACATTTTGAGGACTTTCAGCGTTTCGATGATCATCGAAACGCTTTCTTATTGCCACAAAAAAACCCACTTTCCTTCGAAAGTGGGCTTTGATAATCAGATATGAGTGTGGAGCTGGGCACTTTATCCCCGGAAGCACAGGACGTGCGTGTGCATTATCCTGGTATCAATTTATCAGGATAAATAATCAAACAGTCCCTTCATAGAGTGTTTTGCTGCCGACCTTTACAAGCTCTACGCCGGTTGTCTTGTTTTTGATAAAATTAAAACTCAGCATGTAACCGGTGGTCAAACCAAAATAATCCAGATATTCACTGATCTGCTTTTCGCCGTCTGCATTATATCTTTCACCGTGCCAGATTTTTAGTTCAATAATATACTGCTGTCCTAGATAATCAATAATCACATCAGTTCTTTTTTGATCTCGGGTTTGAGCTTCAATGTAGTAATTGCCAGTTCCGTTGA
Source organism: Clostridia bacterium (assembly GCA_017458865.1). Lineage (GTDB taxonomy): Bacteria > Bacillota > Clostridia > Christensenellales > Aristaeellaceae > Ventricola. The sequence continues at coordinate 811 of JAFSZW010000542.1, read as the reverse complement.
TGATCGGTTTCAGAAACATGAGAAACTGTTCCCTGCCGTCTTTTTCGGAAAAGCTTTCATGCAATGGCCCATAGACCTGATGATAGGTTGATATGAAACGCTCCAAAATCAGACGCATGTTCAGCCCTTTATCTGTTGCAAAAATATTATGGGCTAGTTCACCAGTATGGGCAAAAACATTAGACTTCAATTCTTCATCTGACAAAAACAGATTATACAGCATCATCTCAAATATTCTGTTCGAAATAACTACTCTGTCTTGATCATCTCTAATGAGACCGTACATTTGCATTTGTTGGATTGATTCCTGTTGTGCATTGTATGTTAGCGTTGTGCCTTCCATGAGAATACTCCGGATAGATGCCTTCAGATCCGGATAATTAGTAAGCTTACCAGTGATAGACTGAAAGAGAGTATTGTCTTTTGACAACAGACGTTTAACTGTTGCATTAACTCCTGCCTTTGTCCAGATGCTGGAGTTTATTTTTGTCAATCCAGCAGTGCTGTTATCCATTAACTGACAGATCCTGCTGACCAGGAAAGGATAACCGTTGGTATATTCTCGTAGTAGACGGGCAATGTCAGATGTATTCATACCTGTATGGTGATCCGCTTCATACTCATCGAGCATGCCTCGGATACCGTCTTCCGAAAGACTCATGTCAATCAGAAAGTCATCGGCTATATTCCAAGGATTGTTGGCTTTGTGCTCATAGTCAGGCCTGATTTTATCTTTGAGATGCTTTATATCTGTGACGCCTGCCAGTATGACTGACTGAAATGTACGATAATCTGTGTTTTTTTCTCTTTT
>JAFSZW010000049.1 GCA_017458865.1 Clostridia bacterium | reverse complement strand
GCCTTATGGATGTCAACACCTTTTTTTCGGAAAATTTCAGCCCTTCCAGACCATTTTCCGAACATTTATGCCGCAGGTAGAAAGCCAATGTTCGTCATTTTCGCGCTTTCCGTGAATCATTCATGTTTCACGAGGCCAAAAACCTGCCAAAATCCCGAACGAAAAAAGATTTTGAGAAATTTAAATTTCCCTGAATTTTTTTGTTCTGGGCCTGTTTCAGGGGCATTTCAGTGCATTTGGGTCCATATTCGCCACTTGTCTTTCTATGAGAGTCTCAGCTTGGAGGCATTCACAGCACATGCACCCTGCAGGTTCCATATCAGGTCTCAGGCCAATAGCACGCGGAGATCCAGATCGCTTTCCCGAACGTCTTGTATATTGGAAGAAAGTCCTCAGGTCGCGTTACAGAATTCCGTCCATAGACGAGCCTGCTGCATAGGCAATACTCCAATGCAAACGAAAAAGGCTGCCGCACACTGCAGCAGCCAGGGAATTACGGGTTCAGGCGGTTTGGACCGCGGAAGATGAACATGGCTTCCTTAATCGTCAGACCAAGGAGCAGCATGGTAAGACGGTCTACACCAAGACCAAATCCGCCATGCGGCGGGCAGCCATATTTAAAGAACTCAAGATAGAACTTGACGTCCTCGGTCAGGCCCTTCTCATCGCACTGGGCCTTCAGGATGTCATAGCGATGCTCACGCTGGGCACCTGTCGTGATCTCGCATCCACGCCAGATCAGGTCATATCCCTGCGGTACGCCATTCTCATCCCTCATGTGATAGAACGCGCGCTTTGCAGCGTCATAATCCGTCACAAACAGGAATTCGCTGCCGAAATGCTTCTGCGTCCACTCAAAGGAAAGATGCTCTGCCTCTGTCGTCAGATCACCCTTTTCCTCCTCAGGCACGTCATAGCCATAGTCTTCCTTGAGGCCTGCATAGAGGTCCGCGAGTTTGACGATCGGGAACGGCTTGTCGGGTACGACGACATCCATACCGTAAACGCGCTTGATGTCCTCCCCGCACTTTTCCTTGATTTCAGAAAGGGCATACGTCAGCAGTTCTTCCTCCATCTTCATGACATCGCGGAAACTCTCGATGTAGGAGAACTCAAGGTCAAAACCGGTAAACTCGGTCGTATGCTTATTGGTGAAGGATTTCTCCGCACGGAAAACAGGTCCGACTTCGAAAATGCGCTCAAATCCAGATGCCATGGCCATCTGCTTGTAGAACTGCGGGCTCTGGGCGAGATATGCCTTGCGGTCGAAATACTTGACCTCAAAAACGTCTGCGCCGGACTAGGAAGCAGCCCCGATCAGCTTCGGCGTATGGATCTCCATAAAGTTACGGCCAAGGAGGAACGAACGCATCGCGTTCACCAGAACCGTCTGCACCTTGAACAGCACCTGGTTCTTCTCTGTTCTGAGGTCAATCCAGCGGTAATCAATCCGCTGATCAATAGAAGAGCGCTCATGTCCCTTCATCTCTTCGCGGTCAATCGGAAGTGGTGCAGCCAGAGACTCAATTGTGATCTCCCTTGCCAGAACCTCAACACCGCCAAGCTTTACATATTCATTTTCAACGGCCTTGCCAGTAACGGTAATGACCGAATCGAGGGTAATTGCATCCACTGCAGCGTCAAGTGCTTCATTTTCGCCTTTCTCGACAGTTACCTGCACCTTGCCGGTAATGTCTTTGAGGACAATAAACGCCATTTTCTTCTTGTTGCGGATGCTCTCAACAAAACCCTGAACCTTAATCTGTTCCGCATCGCGTACCTGCGATGCATACGTCCTCTCCATAAGGAACTACCTCCTCTATCTTCTCAGATGACCGGAATGCCCCACGGCAACCGGTCATCCGGTCAGGCATATCCATGCAGTCCGGAGATTTTCGCGGACCGCTAACGGGTATTATAGCGCGGCATAATGAGAAATGCACGCGTTTTTTATGTTTTCTGTATCTGGGCAGCTCATCCCGGCGCAGTGCATGAGCTGGTTTAAATCCATATACTTTAATGACGCGAGAAATCATCCCCGTACGCGGCGGATGAGCGCTGCAAGTCCCATGCCGCCGCCGACGCAGAGACTGGCAAGGCCCAGATTCGTCTGATCGGCCTGCATGCGGCTGATCAGGGTAATCGGCAGTCGGGCACCCGTCATCCCGAGCGGATGCCCAAGTCCGATGCCTGAACCCCATTTGTTGGTTCTTTCAAGCAATGCTTCCCGTGACAGGCCGGTTTTCTCAGCCAGCTGATGGATGCAGCCCAGTGCCTGTGCCGCAAACGCCTCGTTCAGTTCAATGCTCTCCATCTGATCCAGTGTCAGGTCCGAGCGCTGCAGCATCTTTTCTATGGCTCCAACCGGTCCAAGGCCCATCAGGGCTGGATCACAGCCAACCGCCGTGATATCTTCAATTTCAAACAGAGGCGTGATCTCATGCTGTCTGCACCACATTTCATCTGCCAGGATCATGAAAGCGCAACCGTCATTGAGTCCGGAGCTGTTGCCGGCAGTGACCGTTCCGTCCTTCTCAAAAGCCGGGCGGAGCTTTGCCAGTTTTTCCGGTGTTGAAATGCGGTTCGGAAACTCGTCTGTATCAAATACAACCGTTGTCTTGCCCTGGCGCACGGTAACCGGACGGATCTCATCTTTGAATCGTCCTTCGTCAACCGCCCGGATGGCACGCTGGTTGGTCTCGTAAGCGTATGCATCCTGTTCCTCGCGGGTGATGCCAAGCTTGCGTGCTATGTTTTCAGCTGTGACGCCCATATGAAAGCCTGACATGGCATCCTCAAGACCGTCATGCATCATGAGATCCAGCATGGAAAGATTCCCCATGCGTGAACCGCGTCTGATTACACCATCCGCCAGATACGGCGCATTGCTCATGAATTCAAAGCCACCGCAAAGCACTGCGTTGGTGCCGCAGCGTACGGCATTCACCGCCAGGCGGAGCGCCTGCATGCCGGAGCCACAGACCATGCTCACCAGAGATGCAGGGACTGCCTCAGGAATCCCGGCGGCCAGTGCGATCTGGCGTGCAGGTCCCTGTCCCATTCCGGCAGTCAGAACAGAACCCAGGATGACCTCATCCACATCTTTGAGGCACTCAGCAGAAAAAGAGGCTGTTATGACCTGGCGGCACACATCCACGGGATCGCTGCCAGCCAGTGTTCCCAGATACTTGCCAATGGCGGAACGTCCCATTCCGGCGACATATACATATTCCATGGTTTGTCTCCCGTTCATTTCTGCTCAATCAGGCTCATATGAGCCCACGTTTCCTGATAATACGCCTCATAATCTTTCAGTACATCGTTCCAGTTGGCATATGCCTTGTCCTGGCGGCGGTCCGGCAAATCATAATGCTCATCAAGCCATGCGCCAAGATAGGCTGTGACTTTTACCGCACCATCCGGATTCAGATGGGAAATGCCATCATAGAGATCCGTTTCCATGTTGACCAGATCAGGAACGTCGAACATATTGATGAAAGGAACGCCCAGTTCCTCTGCAAGCACGGCACAACCGTTCATGTTCTTCTGCTCTTCCTCAATCGCGGCACATGGAATCGCCGTGAGAACCAGGTCTATGCCCTGTTCCTTGCATATCGCAGCAATGCGGCGCACCGCGTCCTTGCCAGGCATTTCCTCAAGATTCATCTCTGTCGTTCGAACAAAATGAGTGCCCGGAACCCGGTCAACACGCATCTCCGCCCCCATCATGCAGGGAACGGAATTCATTGTCAGCTCAGATGTACCGGCGAGCATTTCCTCCCAGCGCCCATGATAGAGCGTGAACGGGACCATATATTCGTCCCAGTACTTCTTGTCCATCGTCTTCATAACAGACTCGATCTTGAGCCAGTTAAGCGGCATCGCATCAAGGAAGAGATGACGGTAGGAGTAAGCCCACTCATTTGTCAGATCTCTGTCTACATAATAGACATCCAGGATAACCATCTTGGGTTTATGGAACTGGAGTGCCAGCTTAAGCGTCCACTCGGTAAATTCCATGAGTTCGGAGGAATTGGCGATATTATAGCTGGCAATTCCATAATCCCGATACAGCTGCATCGGATACACGCCGTCAAATACATGACTGGTACCCATCAGGAACACGTCAAACGGCTGCGTCTTTTCGTCCTCATCAAAGAAGCGCTGATATTTGAGATTGCTGTCCGGGCGCATGAAAAACCGGTTTGCCAGCAGAAGGCAGCCAATGAGGCAGGCAATCCAGATCAGAAGGGCAATAATACTTTTTCTTTTCATATCTCATCCCTCCTCAGAACTGGAAATAGATAAACGCCTGTGCGCTGTATCCGGGGCCCCACACGCCAAAGATGACAACCGTCATCACAGCAAGCAGATAAAGCGCGCCGCGAATCGGGAAAGCAAAGCGGTCTGTCAGCTGTGTCACGGTCATCTTCTTTTCATGGATAACCTCAAACGTAAACAGGATTACAATGCAGATTGACAGCACGATGGCCTGCAAAGCCGTAAATCCGGTATCCAGCGGCTGATAGCTCCATCCGGTGACAATCCGGCCGAGCATGCCCATGGCAGCTCCCATGGAATTGGAGCGGAATATCAGCATGGTGATGGCTATCAGGAAATCCGTCCTGGCCGTATCCCAGATTCTGTGAAGTCTTGGATGCCGGATCTTCGGCACAGGAAACAATCCCTCTATGACCTGCAGGGCGCCGTTCAGCATGCCCCACGCAACGAATTTCAGTGCTGCACCGTGCCAAAGACCCGACACGGTATAAACAACCATCGTATTAAACGCCTTCCGTCTTGGAGAGACACGGCCTCCGCCAAGCGGAAAATACACATAGTCCCTGAACCAGGATCCGAGACTGACATGCCATCTTGCCCAGAAGTCCTTAACGGATATGGCAAAATACGGCTGACGGAAGTTGGTCATCAGTTTGATGCCCAGCACCCATGCCGCGCCAATGGCGATATGGCTGTACCCGCCGAAATCGCCAAGGTCCTGGATGGAAAAGACGATGGTCGCAAGCGCAATCTGCTTGCCGGATGCATGGATCCAGTTATTGAAGATCGCATCCGCATATACGCAGGCCCGGTCTGCAATGACAACCTTCTCGAAAAAGCCGAGCAGCATGATCAAAAGACCGTCCCGGACACGTTTGGCATCGAAATCATGCGGCGCACTGACCTGACGGAGCAGATTTCCACTCCGTTCGATCGGGCCGGCAACCAGCTGCGGGAAAAAGCTGACGAACAGCGCATATTTGAATATGTTGGTTTCTACCTCTGTTTTCCCGCGGTAGACGTCAATCATGTAGCCCAGCGCCTGGAAGACAAAGAACGAGATACCGACCGGCAGCAGGATAGAGACCCTCGGCGCCTGCCAGTTGATTCGCAGGATATACGCGACACGCTCAATAATATCCAGGAAAAAGCCTGTATACTTGAAATATCCAAGCATTCCGATATTGGCAATGATGCCGAGCGCCAGCACAATTTTCCGTTTCCTCGGGTTCTCAAAGCGGTTGACCGCCAGAGCCGCAACCCACGTTACGATCGTACTTGCTGCCATCAGCAGCGCATACTCCGCATGCCAGTTCATATAGAAGTAATAGCTCATGACGAGTAGCCACACCCAACGAATCTTCTTCGGAAGAAGGAAATATATCAGGGTGACAATCGGGAAAAAGACGAGAAACTGGTACGAATTAAACAGCATACACCCAATATCCTTTTCTTTCTATTCAAAGCAGCCGGGAACGTGTCCCGGGCAGCAATTTGTCTCAAACAGGTTTACAATCCGGCAGAAAAAGTGATACACTCAATACGGTGATCCAATCATCAGATCCTCTTTGGAGGACCTTTGTATTCAGATTCAAAAGGAGTTCAACCGATGAAAAAGACCACAGGCCTGGCCTGTTTCCTCTTAGCCATTATCCTTATATTCGTTTTGGGGACCGCCGTTGCAGAGTCCCTGACCGGTTCTCTTCTGACACTCGGCCAGTGGGAGGGACATGACCTCAACTGGCTGGTCCTTGCCGAAGACGGTAACCGTGCACTTCTGTACCTCGACGGCGGACTCGCCGCTCAGCCCTATAACACCGACAACAAGGCCGTTACCTGGCAGACCTGCACACTGCGCCAGTGGCTCCAGAACACCTTCTGTGGAAGCGCGTTCTCACCATCTGAGGCGGCAGCCATCTGCACGGTCCTGAATGAAAATCCGGTCACTTACGGCACAGATGGCGGCGGTGAGACAGTTGACACAGTCTTCCTGCTCAGCCGGAGTGAGCTTGAAGCCTATTTCCCTGTTCTAAAGGACCGCAAAGTCTCGGTGCTCACCATGCCTGACCCCACTGCCAAGACTGGAACCGTCGTTTTCGTCTCACCGTATGATCTGACCTCGCCTTACTGGCTGCGGTCACCCGGCGTGGATGAGAAGCATGCCTGTGCCGTTTCCTGGACAGGTATCATTGAAAGCCATGGCGTCAAGGCGGCCACGCTTGCGGTGCGCCCTGCCGTCTGGGTAGATCTTACCCTGCTCGGTTTAAAATAGTTCCTTTTACCAGGTGATGCTGTGCCTCGCCTGGTTTTTTTAGAGCAGAAAAACAGCCTGGGGTTCCGCTCCGATCAGTCCGATGCCTGACACCGGGCTGTTTATTTATCGTTATGCATCGCCTGCACTGCCACGTTTTTGATCTGCGTGTACGCGATCGGCGCACCCGCGATCACAAAACAGTCCGTTTCAAGCGAAACCGGCGTCCCGTCCATCTGGGAGATTTCCCCGTCTGCTTCCTCTATAATGACCGATGCCGCCGCATAATCATACGGATTCAGTTTCGTCTGAATATACGCCACATTGGCGCCTGAGGCGATCCGACACAGATCCAGTGCAGCGCTGCCGCCGTTACGAATCGTCTGCGCAATCTCATGCGCATCCCGCAGCATATTAAAGAACCATGCTTCCTTTTGCGTGCCCGCCGGCATGCCGAAAGCCAGTATGCCGTCCTCAAGTGCTCGGTCTTCTACCCAGAGCCGCCGGTCATTGAGATAGGCGCCCTGACCGCGAATTGCCCGATACATCTCATTGGTATACGGATTATAGACAAAGCCGGCGATGATCCGTCCATCCAGTGCAATGCCAACCGATACACAGCTGTGATTGTACCCGTAGATGAAATTGGTCGTCCCGTCAATGGGATCTATGTAAATGCAGAACCCTTCGCTGATGCCCCTGTGTCCGTTCCCCTCGGTATCTTCCTCGCCGAAAAAGGCTGCATCCGGGATGGCCGGTTTCAGGTTTTCTATCAGGTACTGCTGGATACGCAGATCATAATCGGTCACAAAGTTATAGCGCCCGTCCTTTGAATGGACCTGCTCCCGTGTGATATTCGCATCCAGTATCATCTGTCCGGCCTGTCTGACCAGATGTTCCACGCGTCCATAATCAATCATGGTTCTCGACTCCTTTTAAGTGTTTGGCCGGGCGGCAGGCTGTATCCATCCATGCACTCATGGGCCGTTATCCAGCAGTTGGCAGATCAGCCGTTTCTTTGCGTTCCTGATCATCCGTCCAAAGATAAAGATAAGCAGCAGTCCCAGGCCCGCACCAATGCTGTCAATCAGGACATCTACAATAAGACCGGCTCTGCCCGGGACAAACAGCTGATGAATTTCATCCGAAATCGCATACAGCACTGTTATCAGTGCCGCGCGCCATCCGGCATGTGCTTCCCCTGCAAATCCCAGATACAGCAGTATGCAAAGGGCGGTATACTCAATCACGTGTGCCGCCTTTCGCACCGAAATATGCGGGGTCTCCTCGGACCACTCTTCCCACTCAGTTCTTGCTTCCTCTTCGTTGCCGGAAAGCGCTGCGAGAATGATCTTCTGCAGCCGGATGGAAACGTAATCGCTCTGCTCCGAGGAAATATCCTCCGGCATTGCCGAAAAAAAGAAAATCAGCAGCATCCACAAAACAGCCGGGATATAAAAGATGCGCTTTATCTGCTGTATGCTTTTCATGCCGCCTGTGCCCTTCCCCTGCTGCGTGCCCGAATACTCAGGGTGCAAAAGACAAGCAAGAGGCCGAATGCCGCGCCGGATGTATCAATGAGCACATCCCTCAGTTCCATGCTCCGCCCCGGCACAAACGACTGATGAAATTCATCCGTGCAGGCATACAGTGCTGAAAACAAAAGGGACAGTGGATACGGTGCCGGGCATCCGTTCAGGCGAAGCGCGCGGTGCATAAGGACCGCAAGTACAGCGTATTCCGAGAAATGCGCCAGCTTGCGGACGACAAACTCAATCCCGGAACCTGCCAGTGTCTTTGCCGCCGACTCTCCGAACAGCAGACGGACAACAGACAGCAAAAAGGCCACAACGCGGCCGCTCTGCTCAGATGAGTCCTCGCTGACCTGGGCCGAAAAAAGGAAGATGACCAGCATCCAGACGGCCACATAGATAAAGGCGCGCTTTTTCTTTCCCATCCATTGCCTCACTCGCCGATTAAGGACACGATCGTCGGCACATGCCCTGTTGCCGGCAGAAACCGCTCCAAAATGTCAGACGTCCGGATTTTGAGACTGCTGGTATTGACGCACGGATGACAGCCAATGTACGGTTCCTTAGCAACATCCGCATCAATCAGGAGCTGCACACGGTGCGCTTTATCATTCATCAGGCCCATAATGGATGCGCTGCCGGGCGATGTTTCGAGCATCGCCTCCATCTGCTCCGGACTGCCAAAGGACAGGCGCGCAGAGTGAATCTGTGAGGAAAGCTCCTTTGTCTTAAACGGTTTGTGTCCGGGCATCATGAGCAGATAAAACATGGTCTGCTGCCTGTTGCATAAAAACAGATTCTTGCAGATCGTAATGCCAAGCACAGCATCTATCCGGTCACAGGCCTCCATGTTGGCCGCCGGTTCATGATCCGTCCGCTCATAGGGAATACTCAGGCTGTCCAGGAAGTCATACACCCGGATTTCCCGCATCAGCCGTCCGTCTGAATTTGCCGGACGGCCATGTACAAGTGTGATATCCATAAACGCCCTCCCCTCTTCGCATTTCCGCCTTACAGACATCTATTAAAAACAGCACCTGCATGATAAGTCGCCGTATTATAGCATGCCTGCTTTTCCGGGTCAATTCCCCATCCTGCCCGTCCATCTCAACTTCCATTCGATGACATCAGCCTTGCAGATACCGGTAATTAAGCTGGCCCGTTCAGCCCCTGTCACCCTGCCATGCTCAGGAAAGCAGCTGCAAGCATGCCAAACGGTGATCTTTCAGCCTTGCCAGCCGCTTTCTTATCGCCAAAAAACACATCCGGCACAAGTGCCGGATGTATATCTTTCAGTCTTTCCTTGTATCGCCCCAGAAGAACAGTGCAACAGTTCCCGGACCGGTATGGCTGCCGATCGTCGTACCGATTGAGTTGATCAGCACCTTTCCGTTGAGATTCGGGAAATTCTCCTCGATCAGATCCGCAACAGCCCTTGCATCTTCCTCACAGTTGGAATTGGAGATAAAGCACTTGCCGTTGTAGTTCGTGCCGTCCTTCGCATGCAGACGCATCTGCTCCTCAATGCGGGCAATGACCTTCCGCTTGGTGCGAATCTTCTCCCGCGGGATCAGCTTGCCCTGATCGTCCACGTTGAGCAGCGGGCACATCTGCAGGACTGTCCCCACAAAGCCTGCAGTCTTTGAAATCCTGCCGCCCTTTACAAAGAACTTGAGATCAGTTGAGAAAAACCAGTGATGCGCTTCCAGCTTATGGGCCTCCGCCCAGTCGCGCACCTCATCCACTGACAATCCCTCATCGCGAAGATCCGCCAGCTTGTCCATCAGAAGGCCGTAGCCGGATGATGCACCAAGTGAGTCAACGATATAGATCTTCCGGTCAGGGAAGTCCTCCTGCAGCGTATCCCTGGCAATCATTGCCGAGTTATACACACCTGAAATGCCGCTGGACAGGCAGACATGCAGGATGTCCTTCCCCGCCTCAAGGAACGGTGTGAAATAATCAATGAACTCATCCGCATTAACCTGCGAAGTCTTGGTGTCAGCACCGTTCGCCATGGCCTTGTAGAAATCCGGAAAAGCGATGCTCTTTCCCAGGTCATCCATGTACTGCTTTCCATCCAGTTCGAAATGGAAGCAGATGTACTGGATATTGCGCTCATTGAAATGTGCCTCACTCAAATCCGCAGTGGAACAGCAGCTAAGAACATAATCACCCATGTTAATCCTCCATCTATCCGGACCGTTCTGCAGGTCAGGCCTGCCATGCTCCGCTATCCCAGTGAAGAAACGGAGCTCTTAATGTACGGTCCTCTTGAGCAGTTTCTCAAAACACGCGCATTGTATCATATCAAGACAAAAAAGTAAATTTGTATAATCTACAATCATTTTCACAAGACTGGTCCCCACATTTGAAAGTGAGAACACAGTTCGGGCAGAGCCCATCCTTTCCTGAATCCCCACAGTGAAACAGAATGACCGGACGAGCCGGTCATGAACGCCATTCCCAATCCTGCGGGGAATGGTGCTCATGACCGAATGATTTGTTCACGTTCGTCACAATGGGAATCCGGCGCAGCTCAGACGAAAGAAGCGGTAACTGTTCATCTGTGCTTTGCCGTTTCAGGTTCCGCAGACTTTTCTGGCTGCCCGGCATTCGCCGGATGGTCCGTCGACAGGATGATCGGCGAACCTTCGCAGGTCAGCTTTCCGTTCTTGACCCTTACCGTTTTGCCATCAACAGCGTTGATATAGAGTCCGTCCGGGAAGTCTGACTGCACAACGCCATATCGGGACGTCAGCGCAAATACGCCAATCTTTTCCCGCTTTGCATTGCTCCGTCTGATCACCGCAATAGACTTGCTGTTATCCCAGGAAGCATAGCAGCGGTCATCCGGATCAAGCCATTCCCGCTTGATCTGTCCGAGTCTTGCATAGTCCTCACTGAAATCCATGCCGCCCGTCCGGTC
>JAFSZW010000541.1 GCA_017458865.1 Clostridia bacterium | reverse complement strand
TATCGACAAATTCCAGGATGCCCAAATGGCACCTTGGATTTAGAACAAGGGAAGTATTCAAAATACATTCCGTCTACAGCGAACAGGGAGTGGCAATGCTCATTTCTGCCCTTCATACGGATCGAGGCAAGCGTCCAGATTATGGATGCCTTTGTGTTGGAGTCACTGTCTTTTCCCAAATGCTCAACTTCTGCCTTATCAGGAAATTCAGCGGATTGAAAACCGGGAGGTAAAACCGGAGGTCAGGGATGAAGGCATTGAGGGGAAAATGGTCACCAAAGAGGATTTGTCAGCGCTGATGATGCTTTTTGCGCAGGGAATCACCAGTGATGAAGTGCTGATTCTGGAGGGTCAGCCTTTTGACGCGGACGTTGCCTGTCAGCAGATTTATGGAAGGACAAAGAAGATTATCCTGGTGAGCCATCCTGGAACAGCAGGGGATACAGACACCACACGACTTTCCTGTGGTGGAACCGATGTCCCCCAAACGAACATTATGGCATTCGCAGCTGTAACGGATCCAAAGACAAACGACAACCGGAAAAAGGACAGGCACTATATCTCAGGCATCTGAGGAAACTGCGGCGTTTCATGGGGGACGACGCCCAATTATCCGGTGCGCGGAATAGATGAAAAGACGGAACTGGACAGTGTAGCTGAGATGAAACAGATTGCCCTGTTCAGATCCCCTGAGAAAGCAGAACTGGAATGTCTGCCGGATGGAAACGTGATGATAATCGCCGCTCTGGCAGGCCAGTCATCTCAGTGAGTGCCAGTGGTGCGCACTGAGCCACGGCAGATGGCCGGAAACGGCGAATGAACATAAACGGGGCATGTACTGTGCTGTCCCGAGTAACTTTTATAAAGGAGCCTCAAACATGAGCAGGGAAAAATCGGCATGTGATGTCTTCATTTCGTACCGCAGAGACGGCGGGGATATGACGGCAATGTACATCTACCAGGAACTCAAGAGCAGGGGATATGATGTCTTCTATGACCTTGAGGTGCTGAGAGCGGGCAAGTTCAATGACGCATTGCTGGACAATATCCGTGCGTGCAAAGACTTTATCCTCATTCTGTCGCCCCGTGCACTGGACCGCTGCACGGATGAGAATGACTGGGTCAGGCGTGAGGTGGCTGAGGCGCTCAAGTGCAACAAGAACATCGTCCCGGTGATGCTGAACGGTTTTACTTTCCCGGAATATCTGCCGGAGGATATAGATGACATCCGATATCGGAACGGTCTTACGTCAACGACGGAATATTTCAAGGAAAGCATCAACAGGCTGTGTGATAAGTATCTGGAATCAAAGCCCAAAAAGAAGGATGAAAAGACAAAGGTCATCATTCCTGTGCTGGCGGCGCTGGTTCTCGTTCTGGCGCTTGTCCTGTTTTTCACACTCAGGGGAAATAAGCCGGCTGTCGAGCCTGCAGCGGCACCAACACCGGAGGTGACGTCTGAACCGGCGGCATCACCGACGATTGATGTGACACCGGCGCCTACGGCAGTGCCGACACAGGAACCTACGGCAGCGCCTACAGCGGAACCGACGCCGGAACCGACGGCAGAGCCGACGCAGGAACCTACAGCAGCGCCTACAGCGGAACCAACGGCAGAACCGACAGCGGAACCGACGCCGGAGCCGACACCTGATGTGGTGGCGTATTCCTCTTTCCCGACGCTGACAACAAAAGGGGAGGAGTACGACTATTCGACGGAGGATTATGAAAACTGGCCGGTCATGTGCAATGCCAATTACAGGCGGTCGCAGATCAAGTCGGTGATCTTCCTGCCGTCGCTTGAGGGGATGCCCGGGACATCCTGGGATGTGTCGGCAGATGGAGACGGACGGATTCTGGCCTGGGTGGATGAGGCATTCAACCTTTATATTGCCGGTGACGGCGGCGTTAAGCTGATGGACCCGCCGGGACCATCCTTTATGTTCGCCGGCTACTCCGGTGCCGAATCCATCTCGTTCAACCACTGCGTTGATTTTACCGGACGGGAAGACATAGGCAACATGTTCCATGGATGCAGGAATCTTAAGCATATCGACTTTTCAGGCGTCACAACGGAGACCATCCGGTGCATGTCAAGTATGTTTTCTGACTGTGAGTCGCTTGAAGAAATAGATCTCTCATTCATGAACACTTCCCGTGTCCAGGATATGAACGCCATGTTCCTTGACTGCACAAACCTGAAAAAGCTGGACGTATCAGGCTTTGATACCTCCCGCGTAACGGATATGTCCGCTATGTTTGGCAACTGCCAGCTGCTCGAGCAGCTGAATCTTGGAAACATGTCTACTGAACGGGTGAAGGATATGTCCGGTATGTTCTTCGGCTGCTCAAGACTCAGGGAACTGGATGTCAGCGGCTTTGATACCTCCCGGGTGACCTTAATGCCGACAGTCTTTTCAGACTGCCACAGCCTGGTGAGTCTGGATCTCAGCGGATGGGATACGGGCAGCGTTGAGAATATGTCCGGCATGTTCTATGACTGTTTCAGCCTGGACAGCGTTGAACTGAGCAGCTGGAACACGGAAAATGTAACGGATATGTCCCATATGTTCGAGGAATGCAGCATCCTGTACAGCCCTGATCTGAGCAGGTGGAATACCGGCAAGGTGACGGATATGTCCTATATGTTCCACAATTGTGCCGATCTTGTGGAGGTCGTGACAACAGACTGGGCATTGCCAAAAGTGCAGGACATGAGGTATATGTTCTGCGACTGCAGCAGTCTTGAAAGCAGAGGGCGCGATCCGGGAGAGTTCATGCGTGGACTGACGGAAGGCGTAGTTGACGGGTGTGACAAACTGGGAAAATGAAACTGTATCGTCTTTTAAAAGGTTCTGATATCTCAAACGTATTTGTTGAGGCTGAAGACAGTCAGGAGGCATGCAGGATATTCAGAACGAATTACAGCAGGCAGATAGTGGGACTCAGGGCGGAGGAGTACTCAAAGCGGATCTGGAGAAAGAAAAAGGCAGTGAAGTATGAGGTTCCCAACCGCCGCCCGGGACAAAAGTGATGCTGACCGGGCATGGGGCAGCGCATAAGACGGGATGTTCCCATCTGGCGGAGCTGCGGGGAAAGCTTCCGGTTTGAGATTGAGCCGATATAGCGCAACCTTTTGATGATGCTCACGAAATACGGACAGGATTTAAAAATACGAGCGCTGCGGCTGTGTTTTAACAGATGGTTTACCCGGCCCGGGCGGGCCATCTGGTACGACGGGAAAAAGCATATATCCGGAATTCCGGGTACAACGAGAGGGACAGAGGGCCTGGAAAGCCTCGGATACGGGCAGGCCTGAACTGGTGATATGGGAAAAATGAGCTATTTGACAAACAAGAATGTGAATAATGGCAGACAGCCGGAAATCGATATGTCGAAGGCCGTTTGCATAATCCTGATGATCATGCTGCATGCTTTTGATCAGCTCGCGCACGTGAATGATGGAATCATGATGACATTCCTTCACAGCAGCGCCGGTTTTCTTGGCGCAGCGCGTTCATGATCTGTATGGGAATCGGCATGCGCTACTCGCGGCATCAGGATCCGATGAGCAATGTCATTCGCGGCATTGCACTGCTGACGGTCAGTCAGCTGGTCAATCTCCTTCGCGTCGCCCTGGCGGCGCTGATCGCTTTCAGGATGACCGGTGAGCGGCTGTATATTCCGCTTATGCTGGAAATTATCCAGTCGGACATCATGACGTTTGCCGGCATGGCGTTTCTTTTCATGGCCCTGCTCAAATGGCTGCGGCTGGGGGACGGGTGGATTCTGGCAATTGGATTTGTGATGAATCTGCTCATGATCCCGCTGTCACTTGTCATTGAAACGCCTGAGGCGTTCTGGCCGCACAGGATTCTGAATCTTTTCATTGTGAGCGATGATGCGCTGTTCCCGCTGGGAAGCCATTTTGTGTTTGTGGCTTTCGGATATCTGATTGGCGGGATCTATCCCCGGATAAGGGATAAGGATGGCCTGAGCGGCAGGGTGCTGATGATCTGTCTGCCGATTTCCGTGATTTACATTTTGCTGCGCATGAATGTTCCGTTTCCGATGTTGCAGGCGTATATTCCGGAAAACGAACCATCACTTGGTCCGGATGCGGTTTTCGTATGCCTGAATACGCTTATCCTTCTGAGTATCATGTACAGGATATGCCGTATAACAGGTTCAGGAATACCTGGCTTTATGAAGCATCTGTCAAAGCACATCAACCGCTACTACTGCGTCAGCGAAGTGCTGATTGGCAGCAGCATAATGATCTGCTTGATCTTTGAAATTGAACTGTCCATGGGGCAGTGGATGGCGTTTCTGTTTGGTGTGCTGGTGATCGTTGTCTGTTTCCTGTGCATTGAATGCAATGCACGGTATATCCACCTGACCCTGACCGGCCTGCAGGGGATGAGGCGGGTGATTGTCTATACGCTCATCTGGGCTGCCTCGCTGGCGCTGGCCTTCTATGCACTCGCGCAGGTCACAGATTCGAGTGAGATCATCAGCCAACTTGTCTGATCCGGCCGGCAGATGAGCTTTGGCGGCACAGCCGCATCAGGCGGTAACAGGAGAACACAGAATGAATAATACGGATAAGGCATCTTTTTTCTCTGCACAGATGAACCGGGATGATCTCAGCAAACCTGCTATCCTGGGGAATGGGCGGTCCTGTACCTATGGGGAAATGTACAGGGGGATCAACGGACTTGCCCGAAAGCTGAGCGAAATGGGTGTTAAGAAGGGCAGTCATGTGGCACTTTGGGGCTATAACTCTGCCAACTGGCTCATTGCCTTTTTTGCCATTGTGCAGGCGGGCGGTACGGCCGTCCTGCTGAATTACAGCATAGGATTAAGGGATGCGGCAGAACTGCTGTCTCTGACCGATACGGATTTTCTGCTCTGCAGCGATAATGCTGAGACAAGGAAAGATCTGGCGGCAATGTTGAGTCTGGCTGCCCTTGCCGGCATTCCGGCGGATCACTGCCTTGATATCCGCCCATCCGCTTTGGATCTGGCAAAAGCCTTTGAGAATGAATCTGAAACAGCGGATGTGCCGGCAGGTGCGGATGCCGGTGATACAGCGTTCATCATCTTCACCTCGGGCACCACATCAGGCCCGAAGGCGGTCCAGGTTTCCCAGCGGGCGCTTTCCTTTGATGCAAATGCCCTTATCGGGAATATCGGGGCGCACGGCGGCCCCAGTGTCTGCGTGGCAGCGCCGCTTTTCCATATTCTGGGCCTGCTGTTGAGCTATGCTTATTTATGCCGCGGCGCCGCGGTCTGTCTGCCTGCCAGCTATAAGCCGGAGGTGCTGCTCCGGGAAATCGACGATCATCATATCTCCGACATGACTGCCGTTGGCGCGGTGTATCTGGCGCTTGCTGAGGCGAATGGATTTGAGGAAAAGGCGGTGCCCAATCTGCGCATATGCATGATTGCAGGCGGGATGTCCACCCCCGTTCAGATGATGCGCCTGGAACTCCAGTATGCCAATGCTGTTTTCATCAATATGTACGGCCTCAGTGAGGCTGCACCTGTGAGCATGGTAAATCCTGATGACATGGTGGAAAAGCGGGCGCAGACGGTGGGACGGGTCATTGATGCGCTGGATGTGCGCATATCGGATGGAAAGGGCGGCTTTTTGCAGGTCGGTGAGGTCGGCGAGGTAATGGTCCGGGGCGACTGCCTGATGAACGGCTATTACAGCGTTCCGGACGATCTGCAGCCAATCGACGGGCAGGGCTGGCTCCATACCGGGGACTTTGGCTACTTTGATACAGAGAATTATCTGCATCTGTCCGGACGGATGAAGGATGTGATCATCCGGGGCGGTGAAAACATTTCACCATCCGAGATCGAAAATGCCCTGACCCAACTCAAAGATGTGCGGGAAGCGAAAGTCATGGGTGCGCCGCATCCCATCTACGGGGAGAGTGTGGAAGCCTGTATCACCCTGCTCGATAGCTGTGCCGATTTTGATCCGGAAAGACTCAGGGCCTGTCTGCAGGACATGCTCCCCCGGTTCAAGATTCCCTCCCATATTTTCCTGTATGAGCATTTCCCGCTGAACGTGAACGGAAAACTGGACCAGCGTGCGCTGCATGCCGATCTGCTGAACCGGCTGCTTGCCCTTGAGGTGAACAAGGAGCTGGCAGGCGGCGTGACGGTATTCTATATCGTTGTAAAAAACAGCGACTATGCCATCGTGCCTGTCACCCTGCTGATAAACAAACTGGCACTGAGCATAGGGTACAGCAAAAGACGTGCCATGTCCATGCGCCTGGCCGTGGAGGAAATGCTGACCGAGCGCATCATGGATGCCTATTCCGCTGCCGGCGATATCCGGGTCAAAATCATGCTGATGCCCGAATGGCTGCAGGTGTCGTTCAGCGACAATGGCGTTGAATACTTTATCGACAAACGCCGGAATACCTCCATGAGCGCACAGATCATTCTTGATGCCGTTGACAACTTTCATACAGACTATCACAGCGGCAAACCCGTATACTGCATGGATTTCCTTTATGAGGGCGAGGTCGATATCAGGAAGTTCCTGATGAAAAGCAGGCGAAAAGCGGATGCCCTGTAATCCTGGCTGGATACTGCCCCGAATCTGCGATGGATGCTCCTTTTTGCACCATTCCTGAGCAAAGCGGTGCCTCATGTTTTGCGGAAATGCATGCTTGAATCCGGCTTGCCGGAGAAGGTGAGAAGAT
>JAFSZW010000540.1 GCA_017458865.1 Clostridia bacterium | reverse complement strand
TGCCCCCGGTTTCACATCAAATGACAGCCTGTCAATGATGTCACTGTCCTGCCCCGGATAGCGGTAGGACACCTGATCAACACTCAGGGCATTCATGCACGCATCTCCCATGCCATGTCCCAGAATCCCAGTTCAAAGCGGCTGCAGTTGACAAAGATCTCCGTGAGCCGCTGAATCCGGGCACTGTCAGCATCTGCTGCGAGACGGTTCATCAGGTCAATCAGCGCATCGTTGATCGCCCTGTACCCGGGGCCCGAATAGCTCTTGATCCACTCGCCGTAAAGCGGGTGCTCTGTTGCGCCCGGTATGGCGGCAAGCTCTTTGCCGATCTCCGCATAGCTCCAGGCACATGCAAGTATGGATGCCACAATCTCGTCCAGCCCGCCTGTGCAGGCAACGGACAGCATGTAGTTGGTATAGGAGATGTTATCAAGCGCCGGCTGGACAGCCATCACCTGTTCCTCGGTTATGCCAAGCTGCTTCATGTATGCCCTGTGCAGATTCATTTCGCCGTTCAGGGTCGCATCCACATTGGCTGCAAACGTCCGCATGAGATCAGGATCGCGGGCTTTGACCACGCCCATCGCGAATACGCGGGCATATTCAAAGAGATAAAGGTAGTCCTGGAGCATGAAATAGCGGAACTTCTCCATATCCAGTGTTCCATCCCCTATGCTGCGGACAAAAGGATGCTGCAGGCACTTATCCCACACAGATGCTGCAGCTTTATGCAAATGGTCTGTTAAACGATGTGTACTCATGCTTCTACCTCCCGGATATAGTTGCTGTGCAGGTCAAACAGATGATTCATGGGCCCACTGCCCTGCCCCAGGTCGAGCATGGCCGCGAGCGCTCCCGAAAGGTAGGCTTTCGCCTGGAAAACCGCATCCTCGAGCGTCATACCGCAGGCCAGGTTTGAGGCAATTGCGCTTGAGAGCGTGCAGCCGGTTCCGTGCGTATTGGGATTGTCGATGTGGCGTCCCCTGAACCACCTGCAAGCCCCGTTTCGGTACAGCAGATCATTGGCATCATTCAGGTTGTGCCCGCCCTTGAGCAAAACAGCGCAGCCAATGGTCTCCGAAATGTCCCTGGCTGCCTTTTCCATGTCCGCCTCTGTCCGGATTGGACTGCAGGCAATGATTTCCGCCTCAGGAATATTGGGCGTAATGACCTCTGCCAGCGGCAGCAGTTCCCCTTTCAGGGCATCCAGCGCATCATCCCGCATGAGCCGGGCGCCGGATGTTGCCACCATCACGGGATCCACCACGATGTGGCGGGCTTTGTACTGCCGGAGCTTTTCTGAGATGACGTGGATCAGTGCAGGACTTGAAACCATGCCGATCTTCACTGCATCCGGGAAGATGTCTGTAAACACGGCGTCCAGCTGATCCGCCAGAAACTCCGGTGTTGACTCGAGGATACTCGTGACGCCGGTAGTGTTCTGGGCAGTCAGGGCGGTGACCGCACTCATGGCAAAAACACCATGGGCTGACATCGTCTTGATATCTGCCTGAATACCGGCGCCTCCGCTGGAATCGCTTCCGGCGATGGTTAATGCTGTTTTCATCTGATTTCGCATAAACATGCTCCTTTCTCTTTACCAGCATAACTTTTGTATAGCGACGGAGAGTGGTGCCCCCGGTCCGCCGCTGTTTGCCGCATCCGCGGCAATATAAAAGCAGCGCATGCCTTTATTTTCCTGCTTCATATCTGCATCCGAAAAGCTGGTTTCGGCGGCTGAATCAGCGGGAGATTCAGGGGGTCTGCGCTGCCAAATCTGCATCTGTTAAGGCCCAGGCACTGCAATACCGGGATTGGTTTTTTTCGTCCGGGTGGATGATAATTGCCTGCATTCATCTGTCCATAAGACACATTGCAACCTAGCTCAGGCTGTGCTGCATCCTGTCGAGCACCATGTTTTTCTGCAATGCAAACAGGACCGCGCCGGCAATGAGGGAGCCTGCCACAGTGGAGATGAGGAACGGGACAATATAGGCGTAGAAGGCCACATTGCCGGCAGAAACACCCATAAATGCAACGGCAATGGGATATGCCAGCAGGCCGCCAATGATGCCTGTACCAAACACCTCACCGCACAGCGTCAGCGGCAGATTCCGCGTATATTTCCACACGAGGCCGCAAAGCAGCGCGCCGCACATGCT
>JAFSZW010000048.1 GCA_017458865.1 Clostridia bacterium | reverse complement strand
GCTTAGTTTCAACTTCGACAGGAAGAAAGTTCCGGGCGTCAAACAGGTTCATGTAGGAGATAAGGTTTTGTTTGAAGGTACTGTATAAGGATGAATCATAGATCAGAGGTGGATGCCCTGTCCTGTATAGATTCCTGGTACGTCTGGGAACATGAAACGGTATACAGTTTTTCACACATGTGCAATTCCGCAGCTTCATCATCCGCAATAGAACTATGATAAAAAAAGGCATCCTGAGGATGCCATTTTGTATTCTTGCCTACGGCCCATTGCAATGATTCGCGTAGGTTTATGGAGTGTTTGCAGCGAAACTTGCACATACCATCTCTCTTGTAGGGAATTGGATGTGCCGGTTTATCCCGATTTTATTCGCTTTTCCGCATGATGAGCCCGATTATGCCCAGCGGGGCGCAGAGCGGGATACACATGAAAAACCTGAAATCGGTCGGGGAGGAAAGAACAAGAGAGGTGGCAAAGCTGTAGCCGATCACCAGAGCCGGGATGGTCAGTGCGTACAGCTTGCGTTCCCGGATAAATGCGGCGCAGGCGAGCATCGTCATGAGAAGCGGAAAACCGGGTTTCCAGAAGAGCCAGGATGCCCAGGGCCTGGCCAGATGCCGGCAGATGCCGTTGAGCAGGTATTTGAGCTGCGGCAGGCCCTGCATGGTAAACGTGAAACCAGCGTAGGAGGCGTAGTCCGCGCTTTCAATATACGGGGACATGCGCCAGTAAGCATCTCCAAAGGGCAGCAGCGGCATGCGCCAGAGCTCAGAAAGCGCCTCAATGGAGAGCTCGGGCTCGCGTATGAAGGCGCGGACGGCAAAGACAAATACCTGTGGCAGTGAATAGGCGCTAAGGTCACCAGGCGATACATGCCATTTCGTTTCGTTCCAGTCGCCGACAGAATCGAATTCAGCGTAAACAGACTGCGGGGCGATGATCTCAAGGAATGTCCGGGTCTCATCATCCAGGGATTCCGGTGCCAGGGCATAGACGTGCGAGAGGACGGTGATCGGTACGCCGTAGGTTTCCTCAAGCCGACGCTCGGCAGGTGTCACGTTGAAAGCGCGGTACAGGGGACCGCGGATACCGGTGTAGAGCAGAAAGCACAGAACAGTTGAGATGAGGACTGCCCGCCTGTGCCCGGTCAGGGAGATCAGCAGCCAGACGATAACCGGAAGGGTGGCGGCGAAGCCATTGTGCCGGAGGATGGAGGTCAGGCAAAGCACAACGGCAAAGGCAATGAGGTTTGTCTTGCGCTCAAGCCACCTGCCGTCTGAAAAGAGAATGGCCAGAACCTGTCCGCAAAGAAGGAACGCAAATGTCGCAAAAGCACAGTCCTTCCAGACAAAGGTCATGAGGTTGGCAGTGGAGGGATTGAGACAGAGATAGCCGATGGTGCCCAGCGTAAGGGCCTTTGGTACATGCCAGCGCCAGAGAACGGATGCGGTGTAGGCGATGCTCAGGGAAAACATGATGTCCTGAAGCACGAGGAGCGCCGTCGGATGGTAGATGATTCGGGTAACGGCCCATTCATAGATGGTGTGCAGGGCAGGATGCCAGTCGTCAAACTGTCCAAGGCGCAGCTGCTGCCACTGGATCAGAGTATCTGAGGAGGCACCGCAGGGGAAATAAGCAAGGAGAAAGAGCAGGCGGACGGCTGAGGAAAACAGAAAGAACAGCAGAAACGCCCGCAGAGGAAACGGATCCGGGGCATCGGCAAGGCGAAATCCGCGGCCGCTTGCAAAACAGCTGAGCGCGATCAGCGCAGCAAACAGAGCCGCAAAGGTGAGCAGACTGAGCCATATGGGAAAGATGCTTTTGAGGCTCAGCTGCAGGATCACGGTCATATATAGCGAGATCAGGGCGCACATAAGAAAAAAGGGCCAGGCCCTTTTTACGGTTAAGGTATTCATGATTCGGATGACTCCTCATGATAGGATTCTTCAGCATTGATCTGCCACAACTGTGTTCTGTCCGTGCTGCCGGTGATGATGAGGCGGGCAGCCTCCATGCCGGTGAGCATGGAATGATCCATGTTGTTGTAGCGGTGCTGCCCATTTCTGCCGATACAGTACAGGTTGGGCACAGCATTGAGCGCATCGCGGATGCTGTCCATCTGGCTGTAGGTACCGAAATAGGCGGGATACGCCTTCTTTTCGCGCACACGGATGCTGTCAAGAACGGCATCCTCGGTGATGATTCCGATTTTCACCAGTTCATCTTTGGCCAGCTTGATAAAGTCCGCATCGGACATCGTCCACATGTCATCTCCCTCGCGGCAGAAGAACTCAAGGCCCAGCCAGACGGTGTGCTCGGGATCTTTCAGCATGTAGGGCGACCAGTTGTTGAAGATCTGCAGCCGGCCGATTTTGACATCGTTCTCCTGGATATAGATCCAGCAGTCCGGGACGATGTTCCCAATGGTTTTGAGGGCTGTCTGGTTGGAGATGGCAAGGCGGTTGACAAGCAGACCGACCGTCATGAAATCGCGGTACGGGAGGGCCAGCGCTGCTACTCTGGCGTCCTCATCAAGATTTGGAACACCGGCATACAGATCGCATACGGGCATGGAGGAGACGAGAACCTCACAGGGAATGGTGATGCGTGCACCGGATGCGATATCTTCCACATCAGCGGATACAATGGGTGCATCCCTGTCACTGCCGTCACGTTCGGCGGAAATGAAGCGGGTCTGCAGGCGGATTTCGCCGCCCATTTCCCGAACGAGATCCGCCATGGTTTCCCAGAGATGGCCTGGACCGTGCTTGGGATATGCAAAGGACTCAATAAGCGAGGTCTCAACCTTCGCGTCTGCCTTGCGGAACGGCTTTGTAATGGCGTTGATCAGGGCACCCATCAGAGAGAGCTCCTTGACGCGCTGAGCACCCCAGTCAGGTGCAATTTTGCTGGGATGAACGCCCCAGAGCTTTTCCGTATACCCTTCGAAGAACATGGAATACAGAGGACGGCCAAACCGGTTGATGTAGAAATCCTCAAGCGAGTTGACCGGCCGTTTGTGGATGCATGAGGCCAGATAGCCGAAACCGGACCGGATGGTTCTGCGCAGACCCATATTGGCAAAGGTCTGGAACTTGATGGATATGGGATAGTCAAAGAATTTGCGCAGGAAGTAAATTCTCGAGATGCGGTTCCGGTGAAGCATGACGCGGTCTGTCTTTTCGGGATCCGGCCCATTCGGGGACAGCGGAATGCAGCGCTCGAGTTTTATGTCATCCCAAGACGGTGAGCCCTGCATGGGGAGGATTTCCTCCCACAGCGCATTGACGGCTGCACTCTTGGAGAAGAAACGATGACCGCCGAGGTCAATTCGGTTTCCTTTATAGAAGATCGTCTTGGACAGGCCGCCAACCTGGGTGCTTTCATCAATCACGATGACGCGGAATTTGTCCTGCCCCTGACGAAGCAGTTCATAGGCGGCAGTGAGACCGGCAGGACCGGCGCCGACAATGAGGACAGTTTTTTTATCAGCCATATGCATTGTCCCTTCAGAACGGTGTAAACCGCAGATATGCTGCGTGTTTTCACGCAGCAGAATTGACAGAGTAACCTGGGACGATTTACTTTGGACGTGCGTCATAGGCTTCCGGCGGCGTGCTGAAATCGAACAGAACGGACAGGAGGCCATCTGCGAAGCGTTCGAGCATCAGGAACGGGATCACAATGGCATTTTTAATGAGATCGGGCGATACCGGCCCGTCGCCGACAAAGGCATAGTTCTTGTAACGGATGTCGCCATCTGCCATGTTGAGCTCAAAGTTGCCCACACGCAGGTTATAGTTACAGCGTGTCAGATACTCGGCTGCAGCCAGCCGGTGATTCTCATCCGCATTGATGGGAATCGTCGCAAGAACGGACAAGTTGTTATCGCGTACGAAAATGATTTCCTGAGCACTCTGAAGCTTACAGCGCAGCTTGAGACGGAAGGTATAGACACATTCGTCGCTGGATGCTTCGTTTTTGGTGTAACGAAGATTGTTATCCGAAAAGTAGTTATCAATTGCCTGGGCAATTGTCTGTGAATAAGCCATAATGATTACCTCGGTGATCGATTTTTTCAGTGATTGCGGAGGCTGCAGGCATTCAGGATGACAGGTATGGCAGCGCCGTAGATGTTCTGCCAATTGCAGATGAAAGATACACGCATCAGGCTGCTCAAAGGTACAGCTTTGCAGTGTAAAGAGACGTTTGTCTGCTGCCCTGAACTCCGCAGAATGTAGTCTGTTAATGTTTGTTCCTTATTGTACAGAATTAGCAGAATCTGTCAAGTGAGAACTGGCATGGGACAGTGCCGTTTTCAACTGTTTTTACACGGATATGTGCCATTTCTATGGGGCATACAGCATCTGCAGGAAGGATTGACAAGGATTGCCCGGGAAAATATAATCACCGCAGGATTATTGTGCAGGTTTGGATTCAGCACTTATCAGGCCTGCAGGCCGGAACAGATGAGAGCTTTGCAGAGGTGGACAACATGGAAATGCGTGAAATTGGGCATTCGGGCATTGTCGTTAACGGACTGGGCCTTGGATGCTGGGCGATTGGCGGCGGTTCCTGGTGGGGCGAAAACGATGACAGGACATCCGTTGATACGATATACAGGGCAGTGCATCTGGGCGTTGAGTGGATTGATACCGCCCGTGTATACGGATTTGGACACAGCGAGGAAGTCATCGGCAGGGCGCTGCATTCCGTGCCGAGACACAAAGTGATCCTTTCGACGAAGTGCGCGCTCCAGTGGAATACGACTGAAGGTGAGTATCACTTTTCAAGGGATGGACATGATGTCTATCGCAACCTGACGCCCCAATCCATCCGGAACGATCTGGAGCTCAGTCTGAAAGCCCTGGGCACAGATTACATAGATGTCCTGTATACGCACTGGCAGTGCCGCGAATATGGCCTGGTGCCGGTGGATGAGACAATGAGCGAACTCATTCGAATGAAAAAAGAGGGCACGATCCGGGCAATCGGGGCATCCAATGTGAATCTGCAGGTACTCAGGGACTATGCCTCGAGCGGTGAACTGGATGTCATTCAGGAAAAGCTGAGCATCCTGGACCGGAAGGCGGAAACGGAGCTGCTGCCCTTCTGCGAAGAACACGGGATCTCTCTGCAGACCTATTCGACCCTGGAGCAGGGCCTGCTTGCCGGAAGGACCCCGGATAGTTATGTTCCAAGGCCCGGTGAGGTCCGGGAAGGCCGCAAGTGGTGGCAGCCGGAAGGGATCCGCCTGGCCAATCAGATGCTGGCGGGCTGGAGCGACCTTGCCGCATCCTCAATCTGCTGAGGCCGTCTTTCACCGCATAGCACATGCACCGAAGGTGATAGCATGGAGTTCCATTTGATGCACAGACTGGTCAATGAACACGAATACTTCTCTGTGAGATCTGACCAGCCGCGGAGCATGCTGTTAACTCTCGGGATATTCTCCCGCTTCCACCAGTATTTGCCTTCCCGCACGTTCCCGGGTGCAGGCGTGTAATCATCCGCAATCCTGCCGGAAAGTAGTCCCTGTTCAATGGGTGAGTAGGTCTGCAG
>JAFSZW010000539.1 GCA_017458865.1 Clostridia bacterium | reverse complement strand
GATCGCCCTCATCGCACGTCCCGGTAAGCGTACCATCGAATGCCGTTGCGGTGAACAGATGCATGCGCTCCTGCCAGTCCTCCGAGGTAAAATTCACAATACCCCGATACTGCCACTGAGTAAGTTCAAGCGCCGTCTCCTCCCGAAACTCCCGCAGCATGCATTCCTCCAGCGTTTCGCCTGCCTCAATCTTTCCCCCTATGCCTATCCACTTGCCTTCATTGACATCATGCGCCTTTTTAACGCGGTGGAGCATCAGGGTTCTGTCATCGCAGGTCAGATAGCACAGTGTTGTTTCAAGCATGTCAGATTCCTGCCGTTTCTTCTCATAATTATCCGACAATGCACTGCCGGATGTGTGAATTCCTTGTCCCGTCAGGCAAACGGAGGCAGCCGTTTGCCCGCGTAACAGACACTTCATCATGTGATGCCTTTGGGCGGATTACACCAGCGGTGCAAACACATTATATTCTCTCCCTGAAAGGAAGACAACTCATGGTCTATGATCTTATTATTGTCGGTGCAGGTGCTGCCGGCCTGACTGCAGCCGCCAGACTGGCCAATTCACCTGTCCATGTGCTCCTTGTAGACCGCAATCCCCGCGTTGGAAAGAAACTGCTTGTCACCGGCAACGGCAGATGCAATCTGTCCAATGAGAATATGTCACCTGATCTGTACTACGAGGCTGCACCATTTGTCCACAATCTCTACAGGATCATGCCGCCTGCGGATGTCCTTGCATTCTTTGAATCTATCGGCCTTATGACCACCACAGAGGATGGTCGCATCTATCCCAGAACCATGGCAGCCTCCTCCGTTCTGGATACGCTTCGCGGTGTCGTGGAAGCGGCGCCCAATATCACCATTCTGACCGAAACGTCCATTACCAGGCTGATAAATGGCCCTGACGAGTTCTGGACCGTAAGGACGGATCAGCAGGCCACTTTCACATGCCGCCGTCTGCTGATTGCCGCCGGGGGCTCTGCCGCACCGAAAACCGGAACAGATGGGTCCGGCTATGTGCTGCTCCGCATGCTCAATCTTCCGGTGACACCACTTTCGCCTGCCCTTGTCCAGCTGAAATGCAGTCACCCTGTCCTGCCTTCCTTAAAGGGGATTCGCACCCAGGCAGAACTGACGCTTTGCATATCGGATGAACCCCGGCGGGTAGAAACCGGTGAGCTGCTGTTTACCGATTACGGAATCAGCGGCATCTGTGTCTTTCAGCTTTCAAGGTATGTATCATCCGCACTGGCAAACAACCGGCAGGTCCTCATATTCATTCACTTTCTGCCGGAACTTGGCACTGCATCCATTCTGGATTGGTTAAAGCAACGTCTTCGCACCTTACCTGGTTCTACAACCCTTCAGAATTCTTTTACCGGTGTGTTCCAGCGCATGCTCACTCTCGCCATAATCAAGGAAGCAGGTCTTAAACCCGGCGTCCCCATTGAGAGTCTCAAGCCCTCCGAGATCAACCGGCTCAGCAGAACCATTCAGTCTTTCCCGCTTGAGATTACCGGCACAACCGGTTTTGAAAATGCTCAGGTGACAAGGGGCGGCCTGAGCCGGGAATGCATCAGTCCGGAAACAATGGAAGTTCTTCCCGGACTGCATGTAGCCGGTGAGATCATCGACTGCGACGGTCCCTGCGGCGGCTATAATCTGCATTTCGCATTTGCCACTGCGCTCATCGCAGCAGATGCCATCCGATGCATGCCCTGACAGAGCCGGCATCCCTGCTCAGGAAGAGGTTCCTGGCGTTCAGGCAGGTTCCGGCATCTCCATCCAGGAAAGGAATCCCAACGAATCGCCAAATGACAAGGGCAGGTTGGATCCGATTCTTGGATTTGCTCCATATCGTGGATGCACTTGCCATTCATTCTGCTCTGAGGCAACGCACGGGTTCAGATGAACGAATATCTGCCTGCATTAATCCTTACCAATTGAGGAGTTTCTCATGATTCGTCTTCACAGTCTTAAGATCCCGCTCAAATATACAGAATCTGACCTTCGCGCGGCAGCCGCCAGAAAACTGCGGATCAGCCCAAAGCAGATAACGTCTCTTTCCGTGTCCAGAAAGAGCATAGATGCACGGCGGAAAAATGAGATCATGTACGCCATTTCGCTCGATGTTAAGCTCTCACAGGCATCAGATGAAGCGCGCTGTCTCAGTGCATTCCCTCAGAACGAGGTCAGCCATGCAGAGCCGTGGCAGGATCCTGTTATTCCGAAAGTCGGCTGCATCCAGCCGCGGCCTGTGGTCATCGGATTTGGGCCTGCCGGCATCTTTGCCGCACTGTGGCTTGCCGAGGCCGGGCTTTGTCCCATTGTGCTTGAGCGCGGACGGGATGCAAGACAGCGAACGCGTGATGTTGAGGCCTATTTTACTGAGGGCGCATCGGCATTTTCGCCCGTCTCCAATGTGCAGTTTGGCGAAGGCGGTGCCGGCACGTTTTCAGACGGCAAGCTCAACAGCGGCATAAAAGACCCGCATGCCATGACCGTGCTGCGTACATTTGTCCGGTTTGGTGCACCGGATGAAATCATCTATGATGCCAAACCGCATATCGGAACAGACAGGCTGGCAGACTGCATCATCGGGATCCGGGAGCATATCACAAAGCTTGGCGGAGAGATCCGGTTTGAATCAAGGGTTACCGCGCTGCACAGGCAGGATGGACAGATCTGCGGCCTCACCTATGAACATGGCGGTATCCCTGCCACGCTGGAGGCATCTTTTGTCATCCTGGCAATCGGGCACAGTGCCCGGGACACGTTTGAGTCACTGTATCAGGATCACTTCACTCTCGTACCAAAGCCGTTTTCCATGGGTGTCCGGATTGAACATCCCCAGTCGCTCATCAATATGGCACAATATGGGCCGCACGCGCCATCCATACTCGGCGCTGCCGACTATAAGCTGGCCGTACACCTGCCCGGTGGACGCAGTGTCTATACATTCTGCATGTGTCCTGGCGGAACTGTTGTCGCCGCCGCCAGTGAACCGGATTCCATTGTAACCAATGGCATGAGCCGGTACGCACGGAATGACCGGAACGCCAACAGTGCACTGCTTGTCGGCATCCAGCCGGAAGATTTTCCTGACAGTCATCCGCTCGCCGGTATGTACTGGCAGCGCGCCATTGAACAGAAAGCCTTTATCCTCGGTGGCAGGAACGGCTGCGCACCAGCTCAGCTGACAGGCGATTTTCTCCGGGGCGTCCCCAGTAGCGGCGTGCGAAGCGTCAGGCCGAGCTATCGTCCTGGTGTTGCATTTGGGGATCTATGCGAGCTCTTCCCCCCGCTCTTCACAGACGCCCTCAAAGAGGCCATTCCGCTCCTTGCCAGACGTCTTTCCGGTTTCGATCATCCGGACGCTGTCCTCACTGCACCGGAAACTCGTTCGTCCTGCCCTGTCCGCATGCCCAGAGGTGAGCTGTTTGAGAGTCTGGATGCAAAAGGGCTTTACCCCTGCGGCGAAGGCGCCGGATACGCAGGCGGCATTACCTCTGCCGCTGTTGACGGCATCCGGTGTGCTGAGCAGATCATCGCCAAGTCCATGCCATAATTCAAGTGTCCCGCAAATTCTTACCTGACGACTTTCCCGGAGGCAATTATGAAATACACATTGGATACGATTCCTGTTCTGGACGCGTTCAACCAGCCGTGCCAGTGTCCTATGTGCCGACTGCAGATCAACTGTGAAGACGGCTACATTGACAGTCTGCTGTCCTCTGCCTATATGGAGCCCGAGTGCCGGATCCGAACCAATCAGACAGGATTCTGCCAAAGGCATTACACTCAGATGTATGAGCGTCGAAACCGCCTGGGGCTCGCACTCATGACGCATACCCACTTGCAGGACATGATCAAGTCACTGGAAGAGACAATGAAGGCCGATGGTAAAAAGCCCTCGCGTCTGCCCTTCTTCTCAAACGCATCCCATGAGGATGGGCGGCCTGCCAGAATCCGGGCACGGATCGGCGCCTGTGATATCTGTGACCAGCTTGACAAGACCATGCGGCGCTATGCTTTCACGACCATCCGTCTCTCGCTGGACAAACCGGAATTCAAGGCCAAGTTCGAGCAGATCGGCGGTGTCTGCCTGCCGCATACAGCGCTTCTTCTGGATCTTTCCGAGGAAACCCTTTCCGGCCGCGAACAGCAGACATTTGAACAGTTTCTCTCGGATGTCACGCTCAGGAAGCTCCGGGAAATCGAGGGGCATCTCTATGCTTTTACCCAGCAGTTCGACTACCGGAACGCCGGCGTCGCCCCGACTCCTGAGGCCAGAGACTCCGTTGAGCATGCCCTTAACCGTCTTGCCGGCGCGATCGTCGGTGAGGAAGCTGCACGTCCGGCACACAATGACTGATGCAGGCATTGCACAGGCCGCCGGATGAAGCATCCATCCCGATGGCAAAGGCATCCGCCCAGGCTCATTGTTTATCTGGCGCCGGCTCTGCGTTGCAGAATCCCTGTCAGGCTGACAGATAGTATATTTTAAGGACTCCAGTCAATGCTGGAGTCCTTTGATTCAGTCATTATCCTCGGGGTAATACCGCATATCCATGCGTTTCTCAAATTCAGAGGTTGGCAGCGGCCTGTCGTAGTAGTAGCCCTGTGCCACAACACTGCCGTGTGATCTCAGTTTCCTGACCTGCTCTTTGGTCTCAACACCCTCAGTCACGCACTCACGTCCCATTTCATGGAGCATGTTCACCATATTTTTGAACATGACGCTGCGCGCACTTTCATCCTTCTCCGTATCAAGCGGGACAAAGCACTTGTCCACCTTGATGACGTTCCAGGGAATATCACGGATCAGATTCAGAGAAGAATATCCCATGCCAAAGTCGTCGACCGCAGCGAAGATTCCCTCCTCCTGCAGTCCGGTCACGATGTCTTTCAGCTTCTTGAATTCCACATCCGTCGTGGTCTCTGTCAGCTCAATCTCAATGTACTCATGCGGCACATCGTACATGTCGATGATGTCGAGAATATGATAGAGGATATCCTCCTCAATCATGTGCCGTCTGCTGATATTGACAGAAATCCGGACCACCTGCCGTCCTTCGTTCAACCAGCGGTTGATATCACGGCAGACATGTTCAAGGACATAATAATCCAGTCTGCAGATATCCATGCTCTGCTCAAGCACGGGAATGAAGTCATCCGGGAGCACAATGCCGTCATCCTGATGCCAGCGGCTGAGTGCCTCAGCACCAATGAGCATGTTGTTCTGCACATTGATCTTCGGCTGGTAGTAAACCTGGATCTCCTCATTCTTGAGCGCAATCGGGAACAGCTTCTTGATGCGTGCAGCCTTGTCCCGGTTAATGCGCAGCATGTCATTGAAGAAGATGATATCGCCGTTTGAACCGGCCTTGGCCGCTCCATACGCGCTCATGATCCGTTCAATAATATCCTCAGGCCCGTTGTACCCGTAATCCTCATTGATCAGAAAAATGCCGGCTGTCGCGGAAACCGTAATCCGTTCATTCTCACCGAACGGTATTGGCGCACCTTCCATCTGTCCGATCACAACACCAAGATAATCCTGATCGCACAGCATCACGTAGTTATCACCGCCCAGGCGGCAGACAATGGCGCCCTCGCCGCCGGCTTCCTCGAGACTGTCTATGTATCGCCTCATGACGACATTGCTGTCTTCCCGGCCGATTTCCTCATTGATCACAGAAAAGTGCTTGAGGTTAAAGCGGATCGCCGCGTGATGTATGAGCTTTTCACCGCCCATCTGCGCAATCCGGCTTTTGAAGCAGAGAAAGTTCTTGTATCCCTGCTCATCGTGCATGGTCAGTCTTTCAACCAGATGATTGAGCCGGCTCCGGCTCAGAAAGCCGATCACCAGGTGCATAACAGTCGTAATCCGGCTCTTTTCCTGTTCATTCCACGGCTCAATACCGGCCTCGTGATAGACCTGACAGCGTGCGGATATTCCGCCTGGCATCGTTGTCCTGTCAGATATGGACATATCTGACTCTGACCCGCTGTCATAGCAGACGAAGGTTTCGCCCTTGCCGGCCCGCTCCTGCGCCTCGGAACTGAAAAACTCAGTTACACCCTTGCAGACTCTCAGGATACCGCACAGATTTCTGAGAATTGCATAGACCTGATCTATATCAACGCCAGTATGCTCTGTCATGGCATTTGCGAGTTTTTCAAGATTCTCATAATAAGCCAGATCGTCCACTTCTGCACCTTCCTAAGCCTGCGGATATCTTTTTTCCCGAGGTCTTTGTCAATGAAACAATCTATCATAAAAACGCAGCAGTGTCAATGTATAAAAATGATCTTTTCTGTGTATTTTCAGCAGACTTTTAGGCAATGAACCCACCAGACCCGCCTCGGATTCAGACGATTTCCGTGAACCGGCAAACAGCAGTCACTCTGTCCACACAGGATCAATCATGATACGGCCTTGAGATGTGCGGCATTACCTGTTATGCGCCTGCACCTCAAACGTCCTTGGCCACGGCAGGGTCATGTATCCGTCACCGATTTCACGAATTGCACTGAAAACCCCTGCGAAAGCCGGATCTCCGGCAAGCGTCCTGTAGCGTTCATTAATGGTCCGCTCAACAGGCTCCGGATCTTTCAGATTATACGGATCCTCGCCGGCAGCCGGGAGTTCCCTGTCAAGCGAACGACGGATAATGGACTCGTAGATCATATCATCCATGAACCGTTCATTCCGGAGCTGCACATTTGGCGCATCCCTGAGTGCATCCGTAACAATCTGTCCCAGGATGGTCCCCATCGCGTTCGTCGCCGTATTCCAGGCGCTGTATCCGGCAAGTTTTCCGGCATCTATGCGGCACAGCAGCTCCGGACAGCCGCCGTTTGCGCAGAGTTCGTCAAGGAGATATACGCGTTTCTTTTCAGAGAGCAGCTGTTCAATCTCCGCAGCCATTGCATCAAGCGCTGCCGGCTCAATCTGGTACGCCTCCTCATGATAATCACCCTGCTGACCGTCAGGCGGCGAGGAGATAACCAGCGCGATATCCGCATTCTCGTCTTCCCTCATCCCCAGATAGTACATGTTGTCCCTGAGATTAGCTGAAAACTGACGGTCCTCAAATTTGGCAATGAACCGGCCGTCCGGTCTTCCGGTCCAGCGAACATCCACCGAGATGGACGGGGCATCCAGTGCCTTGGCCATGCCCATACAGCCGCCCTCATCCGCACCGTTATGCAGATAGGTATCCTGTACACCTTCCATGCGCTGCATGAGCGTTCGCTGTTCCTTGCGATGAAATCCATACGGCTGGGAATCTTCCATCAGGAAAGCCAGTGTTGAAATAACGCCCTGCTTACGCCATTCAAGGCACCGCATGTTCACGCGATGATTGCGCCTGCGGACAGTGTTTACCTGCTCAAGGATCTCCGGCGGAATCTGTGCCTTTGCCTCCTCCATCCTGACCCGGTCCGCCTCCGCGTGCAGTAGCGAATAGCGGTCCGAGGATTCCGCATAAGCGGTAACTGCCAGATACACCTCGCGATCTGCAAGCCTCAATGTAGAGATCGTCGAACGGAGGATGACATTCCAGGCGTGAATCGGCTTGTCCGGATACTTTTCATGCAGCCTGTTCAGAAACTCAAGACGGGCATTCGCCTCTGTCAGAGAAACCGCATTCTCTCTGGATGCCAGCAGGGAGCCGTAGCACATCTGATCTATGGATACAGCCAATGCGTCTGCATTCTCCATTTCCTGCTCTAGAAAGCCGCGTATTGCCTCCCAGTTGCCCGGTTTCGTGAAGTGGTCCATCATCTCCAGCGGAGGTACAGCGCACTCAGCACCGGACCATCTCGCCATCTGGACCGGGAAAACATAGTTGCATGGTCTTGAATCAAGCGGCAGATACAGTACCTTCATCTTATTCCCTCCGAACTGTTCCTTATCCGGGCGCAGCAGATATCTGAAATACGGGCTGCAGCCTTGAATGTGTGCCCTGTTCCGCCGGACTCGACAAAAGCGCCGCCCGAACAGAGCAAATTGCTCTTGCAATGTAAGAAATCTGCGTTTAAAATGTAGACTGTCCGGCCATAGAACGGACAATCATATGGACCGGCAGGCCGGCACCTGACTAAGCAGTCAACCCCCTGTCCGTTACGGTGCACAGTGCCAGATCTGATTTGCTGACTGATCTCAGGCAGGGCAGGCGGATCATTGTTCCCATCCGGGTTGTCATGCTCAATGCTGACTGATTTAATAAAAGCCTCGTCTCAAGACGGGGCTTCTGACCTGAAAACAGTGCTGATGGCGGGACTCGAACCCGCACGGGTATTAGCCGGGGGATTTTAAGTCCCCTGTGTCTGCCATTCCACCACATCAGCAACGTATCGGATTATACAGTGCTTCAACCAGATTGTCAATATAAGGAGCGCACGATTTTCATGATGGAATCTCCCGTTAAAAAAGCAGTCAGTCTTTATGGCGGCACCGTTCTGGGTTCCGGCATGCCGAAAATCTGCGTGCCTGTTGTCGGCGACAATGCGGATGTTTTCAATAATAACCTTGCTGCTGCCTGCAGCGAAGTGCCCGACCTTATTGAATTGCGGATAGATGCCCTATCCCGCCGTTTGAGCAGGGAGGCGCTTCTGTCTTTTCTGCAGAATGCCGTGTCCATTGCGCGAAAGGTCTGTCCGGTCATCCTGACGGACCGCACCACGCGTGACGGCGGGAACGGTGATCCCGCTGTTTATCCGGCGCTTATCTCCCATCTCATTGATAATGGCTGTGAGACAGATCTCCTTGACGTTGAGATCAGCGCAGGCGAACAGGACTTTGCCCGCCTCCTGCAAGCAGCGAAAAAGCACCGCATTCCAGTCATTGCCTCCTGGCACGACTTCAAGGGAACGCCTGCCGCGCCCGTGCTTGCCGGCATCTTCGATACCATGCAGACATGGCATGCAGATGTTGCCAAAGTTGCCGTCATGCCGCAGAATGCAGCAGATGTGGACTGCCTGATCAATGCCGCAGGTGCGGCAGGCAGCAGGCTGTCCATTCCCGTTATTGCCATCTCCATGGGCGCGCTGGGCACCAGAACGCGTCTTGAATGTGAGTACTTTGGATCCTGCATGACATTTGCCAGTGCAGGGGACGCAAGCGCGCCTGGACAGGTCAGCATTTCGGCCGCCAGAAACGCACTCCTGGAATTCCACAATAAAATCAATGAAAAGAAAGGATGATTCAAAATGGATCGTACCGCAGCATGGACCAGAGTTAAGGATGACAAGAAAATCACCCGGTTTGCAAGTGAATATCAGACATACCTGAACCAGTCAAAGACAGAGCGCGAATGCGTCGCTGCCTCCGTTGCGCTGGCTGAAAAAAGCGGCTTTGTAAACCTCAAGGATATAATGAGCGCCAATCAGACGCTGAAACCCGGTGACCGCGTCTACCGCAGCTGGATGAACAAGTCCCTCATGCTGTTCATCGTCGGCAGCAAGCCCGTCGAAACCGGCATGAACATCCTGGGCGCACACATCGACTCTCCCCGTATTGATGTCAAGCAGAATCCGCTTTATGAGGATTCCGGGCTCGCATATCTTGATACCCATTATTACGGAGGCATCAAGAAGTATCAGTGGGTTGCCCTCCCGCTGGCCATCCATGGCGTCATCTGCAAAAAAGACGGCACCAAAGTGGATGTCATCGTCGGTGAGGATCCTAAGGATCCCGTTTTCTGCATTTCTGACCTGCTGCCCCATCTCTCCCAGGAGCAGATGGAGAAGAAAGCCGCCAAGATCATTGAGGGCGAAGCGCTCAATCTGCTCATTGGCGGACGTCCGGCGCCTGAAAAAGCCGGCAAAGGCAAGAAGGACGAAAAGGCCAAGGATTCGGTCAAGCAGAATGTCCTGAACCTGCTCAGGGAAAAATATGATGTGGAAGAGGAAGATTTCCTTTCTGCAGAGCTTGAAATCGTGCCAGCCGGTTCTGCCCGTGATCTTGGCTTTGACCGCAGCATGATCCTTGGCTACGGACACGATGACCGCTGCTGTGCATTCCCTTCCCTGCGCGCGCTTACCGATTACAAGGGTGTGCCCGAGTATACCCTCTGCTGCATCCTGACGGACAAGGAGGAAATCGGCAGCGTCGGCGCAACCGGCATGGCCTCCCACTTCTTCGAGAATGTGACTGCCGAGTTCATCGGCTGCCTCGGCACATACAGTGATCTTACCCTTCGCCGCTGCCTGCTTGAAAGCCGCATGCTCTCAAGCGATGTCAGCGCAGGCTATGATCCCGAGTACGCCTCTGCTTTTGAAAAGAAGAACGCCGCCTACCTCGGCAAGGGCATCTGCTTCAACAAGTACACCGGCAGCCGCGGCAAGTCCGGCTCCAATGACGCAAATCCCGAGTTCATGGCCATGATCCGCCAGATTCTGGATGCGGACGAGGTCTGTTTCCAGACTGCGGAGCTCGGACGCGTTGATCTGGGCGGTGGTGGAACCATCGCGTATCTGTGCGCCAAATACGGCATGAACGTCATTGATTCCGGCATTCCTGTCCTGTCCATGCATGCCCCATGGGAGGTCATCTCCAAGATCGACCTGTATGAGGGCTACCGCTGCTACAATGCCTTCCTCGCCCACGCCCGTCCACTCGACAACTGATCTTTTGGAGGCATCCATGCAAAAAGTTGTTGCTGTTGTCGGAACCAATGCCTCCGGGAAAAGCGACCTTGGCGTCCGTCTGGCCCTGGCATTCGGCGGCGAAATCATCTCCGCCGATTCCCGCCAGGTATTCCGTGGTCTGGACCTGGGGACCGGGAAGATCACGCAGGCAGAGATGCAGGGCATCCCTCATCACATGATCGACATCCGGGACCCGGGTGAATTCTTCTCCATGGCCGATTTTCAGCGTCTCAGCTTTGAACTCATCGACCAGATTACCGCCCGCGGCCGCCTTCCCATGATTGTCGGTGGAACAGGCCTCTATGTCGATTCTGTTCTGGACGGTTATGATCTTTCCGACACCGAACCGGACCTGGCTTACCGGGCTGAGCTCGAAAAGCTGAGCACGCCGGAGCTGTATGCCATGCTTATCAGGCTGGTACCGGATACGATGGTTACCGCCCAGAACCGAAACCGCGTCATGCGCATCCTGGAACGCATCCATGACGGTGATTCTGCCGTCCCAACCCGCTCAAAAAAGGTTGAAAGCTTGCGTCTTGGCGTCTCATGGCCCCGGGACGTGCTCGCAACGCGGATTGAGGAGCGCCTTGACCGGCGCTTTGCAGAAGGCATGCTTGACGAGGTCCAGCATCTGCTTGATCAGGGCGTGTCCCGTGACTTTCTTATCGGTCTTGGGCTCGAATACCGGTTCATCACGCTCTATCTAACCGGTGAAATGCCGGATTTCAGCGAAATGCATGACAAGCTGGCCCAGGCGATCCGAAAATTTGCCAAGCGGCAGATGACCTGGTTCCGGCGCTGTCCTGAAATCCACTGGCTTGATATGTCCGCAGACCCGTACGACGAGGCCTGTGAGGCCATCCGGTCATTTCTTCATCAGTCATAACATCAACCGGAGCCGCTTCGTTCAGCCACCTGGCTGAACGGGGCGCGTTCCCGTTTTTGAGGTTAACATGCAAAATACGGTCATCTCAAGGAATACCGCACACCATTATCTGCCGCATCTCGGGCAGCGCATCCTCAAAACCAGCCTTGCCGTATTCATCTGTCTCATGATCTACTATCTCCGCGGATATTATGGCGGGAGCATGCAGACGGAATCCGTCATTACTGCCATTATCTGCATGCAGCCCTACGTCAGGGATACCAGGGAATACGCGATAAACCGGCTGGCCGGCAGCCTGATTGGCGCTGTCCTCGGCCTTCTCTTTCTTTTTCTTCTGCTGGCCGCCCCGGACACCGTCAATTATCCCGTGGTGCTTTATTCTCTCATGTCCCTGGGCGTCCTTTTTGCACTTTACAGCGCCGTCCTGATTAAAAAACCGGACACCTCCGGCCTTGCAGCAATCGTCTTTCTCTGCGTCGTAATCTCATTCCCTGATATAGAGCATCCGCTGCAGCAGGCCGTTCTGCGGATTGTGGACGTATTCATTGGTACAACAGTTGCAATTGGCGTCAATGTATTCCGTCTGCCGAGACGGAAAAACAGGAATCTGCTGTTCTTCATCCACGCGCATGACCTTGCGCCGGATCATTACTCACAGATCAGCTCCGGGTCGCTCTTCCATCTCAACTACCTCTATGACGACGGCGCCAGGATCTGCCTGATTTCCGAGCACGCACCGGCTTTTTTCATCCTGCAGATGAACAACATAAAGGTGAACACGCCCCTTATTGTCATGGACGGCGCCGCCATCTATGACATCGGCAAAAGCCAGTACCTGTACCGGGAGACCATTCCTGAGGAAGCATCCGCCACGCTCATTGATTTCCTTGACGCACACGGCCTCAGCTACTTCATCTATACGATCCACAAGAACCGGACCAGCATCTTTCACCGCGGCTCGTTCAATGAGGATGAGACAAAAATCCTTGAGCGCATGCGGCGTTCTCATTACCGCTACTATCTCGAGGATGATATTTACGAGCTCTCTGAGATCGTTTATTTCAAGATTGTCT
>JAFSZW010000538.1 GCA_017458865.1 Clostridia bacterium | reverse complement strand
GCATGTCCTCATATGCCCTTGATATGATCCGGTAAGCAGGCGCATATGCTGCTCTGTAAGCCTCCGAATGGCATGGCAGAAAACCCTTTATATACAGAGAGTCCGCATGGTCTCTTACCTCAAACACGATCCTCAGTGGAAAATGATCCTCCGTATACACTCTGCAGGCACGGATGACATCATCCCGCGTAAACGGACTCGCCTCCGAGCAGCACATCAGCCGGGCAACTGTTTCGGCGGTAAACCCTGCTGCCCTGGCAGGACGCAGATTGAGGCGCATATACCGGGCGCCAACCGGCGTTATCAGCGGATCATCAGGTTCTGCAGCCATGGTGCGCATCTCCTCATCAACAGATGTCAGGACCTGCCTCTCATCCCCAAGCAGA
This sequence comes from Clostridia bacterium, assembly GCA_017458865.1. Taxonomy (GTDB): domain Bacteria; phylum Bacillota; class Clostridia; order Christensenellales; family Aristaeellaceae; genus Ventricola. The sequence goes on along the minus strand of JAFSZW010000538.1, from coordinate 11,102 downwards.
TGTCCCATGCCCATGATGCCCTGAAAGAAAAACTTGACATAATCACGTGGCTCGGCCGCAGGATGTGATTTCTTTGCTGATTCAAAATCTCTGAACAGCGCGTCCAGCTTGAGTTCTGCCATAAATTGCCTCCCTGCTGTTATCTGCGGCACGGACAAACAGTTTTTGATTTGGCGTACCGCTCACGTGTAAATTATGATATAATCTGTCTGACAAATCCTGCAGGCATTTCCTGCATTCCTGAAGGAGCGATTCCATGATTGAGTCATATGTGCTGGATATTACGCCCTTTTCCCTGACCCTTGTTGAACTCATGCGGAAAGATGAACTGGCTCAGGCGCTTGCCAGTCAGAACAAGCCGGTCAAACTCCGCGGTATGGTGAATATGATGAACTATACCTACGGGCTTGTTTTCAGCTTTGAAAAGGGCAACTATCCCACAACCATGCGCTGGGGAATGTATCTGAGCGGAAAGCGGGAAGCGACTGCCCTGCTGTCCGCATCCTCTGTGGATGCCCTCCACTCCCGCATTGTCGGGCGCTGCATCATCCCCGCCAACTGGTATTACGATACGGATACACCGACGGAAAACTATACCAATGTTACCTCCGGTATCCTCGTTGAGCGGAAGCGAAAGAAAGAACGCATCTGGATAGGTGCTGAACGCATTGGCGAGAAGCTGGCGCATTTCCCCGAAAACGGGGATCCCTGCAATTTCGGCGCCGTCTACACACTTGAGGAAGGCATTCCCTGCTTTGCCCTCATTATCATGGATGACGGCCTGCCCCTTATGGTGCCGAGAAAGCTGCTTGACAACTGGACCAATCCGGAAGGCGATCCGCGATCGGTCATTTCAAAACGCATCCGGGACATCCGTCAGGATATTACCAACTGAGCCTCAATAGCAACACAAAATCGGACTGAACAGTCCGGCAGACCTGGCCGGCCGTTCAGTCCGTATTTTGTTATTTCTTTGCATCTTCCATCGTGATGGATGCCATGGGACGGCCGGTCTTTGACTCCCACTTCTGGCGAATCATACTGACCGTATAAGGATCTGCAACACCTGTCGATGATATCCCGTTCTTTTTCTGGAACTTGGCAACAGCCTTTTCGGTTATGCCGCCGTATGTGCCGGTAGAGATGTTTCCGGAATAGTATCCCAGATCCCTGAGCATCACCTGCAGCATGACAACCGTAAAGTTCGCATCCATGCCCTCATAAAGGGTGCCCTCATAGTAGAACTTGTCCTGTTCTTTCTTTCCGCACAGCTGGCAGGTATGCTCCCGCACACCCTTTTTCTTGCCTTTCGGTTCGCTGATCAGGACCCAGTCGGACCACTGATGCTCAAGTTTCGGAATAGTGGTGTCCTTCTTGATCCGTCCGCACCGCGTACAGATCATATCGCCCTTTCCCTGGGAATTGCAGGTAGGCTCCTTTACATAGGTATACCCGACATAATTATGTCCCAGCTTGTCGATCTTCACGCGCAGGAATCCGCCGCAGACTTTACAGGTTGCCACCCTGACGCCGTCCTCGTAACAGGTAGGCTCTTTCGTCACTTCCCACGTATCAACGGTATGTGGCAGTTTTTTTATCTCCTGCTGCTCCCAGTGATCACAGTCAAGGCAGTAACGCTTCTGATGGCCTTCCCGGGAACAGGTCGGCTCACGGAGCGTGACCCAGCCGCCGAATCTGTGGTCCTCTGCCAGGCCCTGTACTAGGCATGCAGATACCAGTAGAAGCACCAGGATAAAGAATGCTGTCCTTTTCATAGCCAAAGAATCCTTTCAGAAATCCATTCTGCCATTTGGCATTCCTGCCTGTGCAATGTTCTGCATCAGGCACGAATGTCGCTCAGGAACGATGTCCCATGAATGGTATTCTCAATGTTAAAGGCATCCAGAATCGTCGCGCTGATGTCTGCAAATGTATCTCTAACATGCAGATTGACGCCGCCTTTTACAGTCGCGCCGTAGACCAGCAGCGGAATATGCTCCCTCGTATGATCTGTCCCTTTGTGCGTTGGGTCGCAGCCGTGATCAGCCGTCAGGATCAGCAGATCCTCCGGTCCCATCTGCGCAATAAACTCGGGCAGGCGGGCATCAAAGGCTGCAAGCGCATCCGCGTATCCCTGCACATCCCGGCGATGTCCGTAAACCATATCGGTATCGACCAGATTCACAAAGAGCAAACCCTCATAATCCTCCGCCTGTGCAGCCAGCGCAGCCTCTATGCATGCGGGATTGCCGGCTGCATGGTTCGACTTTACGATGCCCTTATGCGCAAAGATGTCCTCAATCTTGCCGATTCCATACACCATCCTGCCGCTGGCGGCAATCAGATCGCACATGGTCGTCGGCGGAAGCGCAGAAAAGTCGCGGCGGGCACCGGTCCGCTTAAACTCACCGGCATGTTCGCCGACAAACGGGCGGGCTATGACCCGGCCGACTTCAAGGGGACCTTTCAGCATGGAACGGGCAATCTCGCAGTCCCGATACAGCTCAGGCAGCGGCACAAGCCGTTCATTGGCTGCAATCTGGAAAACGCTGTCTGCAGAGGTGTAGACAATGAGCTTTCCGGTCGCCAGGTGTTCCTCGCCCAGTTCCTCAATGATTTCCGTACCACTGGCCGGTTTGTTGCCAATCGTTCCCCGCCCGACGGCCTTTTCAAACGCATCAAGGAAATCCCGGGGAAATCCGTCGGGGAATGTCGGGAACGGCTGACTCAGCTGCGCACCGGCAATCTCCCAGTGTCCGGTCGTCGTATCTTTGCCGGGCGACATTTCGCGCATCTTGCCATAGGCTGCCGTCGGTGCCGCAACAGCGCCGTCAAACGATGCGCCGTCTATATTTCCAAGGCCCATCGCCATCATGTTCGGCAGTGCCGGATGACAGGTATTAATCACATGTCCCAGTGTGTCCGCCCCTGCGTCATCATACAGTTCGGCATCCGGCAGTGCGCCGATACCTACACTGTCAAGAACGATCAATATTACTTTCCTGCCCATGATTATGCCTCCTTCGGCGTTCTCATATCAAGAATCTGCTGCAGTTCCTCCATAAAGGACTCGACATCCTTGAACTGGCGGTAAACAGAGGCAAAGCGCACATAGGCCACCTCATCGAGATCCCTGAGCCCTTCCATGACCATGCGTCCGATTGACTCTGTCGTGATCTCCTGGTCCATCTGCTGATACACGTCCGTCTCGATCTTGCTGACGAGTCCCTCAATCTCCGCAAGTGAAACCGGCCGCTTTTCACACGCGCGCAGAATGCCGTTGCGAACCTTTGTCGCATCAAACTGCTCCCGCCGGTTATCCTTTTTGACAACCAGAATCGGCAGCATTTCAATTTTCTCATATGTCGTAAAGCGGCGCTTGCACCCCTCGCACTCACGCCTGCGACGAATGGTTCCTTCCTCAGTCGGACGGGAATCCACCACGCGGCTTTCCGTACATCCGCAATAGATACACTTCAATGTTTGCCCCTCCCTTTTAATTCCAAATCACACGGACCGCCGCTTTCATTGGCCGGCCGAGCAGATAATACGTAATACTTACCGTTCTCTCCTGTGGAAATGCATCCGCCCGGGTCATGACCTGCAGCGACAGGTCTCCGCTCGTCCGGGCCGTAAGCACATGCGGATTTTCATCCCGGCTTTCAAGAATGTCCCCCTCGCCGGGCTCGACCGCGATTTCAATCCATTCCATCGGGAGAAGACAGCGATTCTGCATCCGCAGCGTGCATTTCAGAAACGTACATGATTCACGCTCTGGCACAGCCTCATCAAATACGCGTCCGCCGTATGTCCCGTCGCTTACGGCAGTGACAAAGGCATCATATGCCTCGCTGTCATCATTGGCAGATTCATGCATGGCATACACCACCTCAACCCCGGGGATGCGCGTTTCAAGCGCATACAGCACAACCCCGGCGCCTGCAATGGTTACGACCAGTGCAAGAATTGCCAGAATCCTTAACAGAATCTTCACGTTATTCCCCTTGTCCCTCCAGGATGCTGCTCATCTGATTGATCATCTCCGCATCCTTCATGCGGAATTTGAACACCACGCGGCGTGAGGCATCCATATTGACTGTGCCGTTAGCATTGTAGACCGGATCCGAATAGGATCGTCCGTTGACGGTCAGAATGCTCTGGAGCAGCAGCTTTTCCTGCGAATTGATTCCGGTCATCTCGCCGCCCAGACAGTACGTAGCTACAGCAAGGGCACGCTCCTGAGAGAGCTTGAGATTGCTGAGGTAGCTGCCGGACGTATCCGTATGCCCCTCAATGATAATCTCGCCTATGTATTCCTGATACTCATTGCCCATGAGCGTCCGCAGATACACCGGAATGAAGCGGTTGAGAAGTTCCTTGCCGCTGTCCTTCAGCTCATTGCGCCCGGTATCAAACAGGACTGAGCCCGAAAAGCCAATCGCACCGGTATTTCTGTCAACGATTGCATCAAGACCGGCTCCCCGCAGCTCATCCCTCAGCGACTCAATGATTTCAGATCTGAGGCCGATGAGCTTGTCAATGCGCGCCTGCTGGGCAGCCAGCAGCGCAGCCTGTTCCTCTATCTTCTTCTGCTGCAGAGAGAGGCTCTGCTGGGCAGAGTTGAGCGCCGTCCGGTTCTTGTCCAGCTCCTCCTGCTGATCGCGCAGCATGAGCGTCGTTGTTGCCAGAAGTTCTTCCTTGTCTTTCAGCTCAGCCTCCTGATCCAGCAGAATGCTCTGCTGCGTGGACAGCTGCGCTTCCTTTGTTTCAAGCTCAATCGTCTTTTTCTGCTGCAGATCAACCAGCTGATAGATTGCCGCAAAGAGAATCAGGGCAAAGGTGAACAGCATACCAGCCATCATGTCGGAATAGGATATCCAGTAGCTGCCATTTGACCCGGTTCTGCGGCGGACATTTGCTTTCCGCATGGCTTACTCCTTTTCAGGTCCCGCCATGGCGGCAACCGCCTTTTCAAGCGCGTTCATGCTCTTTTGCAGCCGCGTCAGGGCATCCACAAACTGGTCAACCTGCTGGGCATACCGGTCACGGCTCTGCGTCATAAGCTGCGGGATCTTCTCAGAAACATCGCGCATTTTGCCGAGGGTTTCGTCCAGTTGACGAATTGACGAGGTGACGTTTTCATCAAGAAGCGCTGTCGTCCTTGTCAGATTGTCCGCTGTTTTCTGTCCGACCTCAGATGATGCCCTGCACATCTGATCCGTGCTCCGCGCCATCTGTTCACCAACGCGCTCTATCTCGCGGCTGAAATTGCGTGTCTGCTCCTGGGCAGCACCAAGGAAGCGTTCCGTAGTCGCAATATACTGCTGCTGATTGCGGTCCAGCGTTCCCTGTGCTGCCTGCATCTTTTCAATCACCGACGCCTGCATCTGCACGGAACGGTTCATCTGATCCATCATCGCTGCCGTCTGCATGAGCACCTGATCGCTCTCGCTGTGCGTCCGGTTCATCTCGTCCACATAGCTCTTGAAGTGCTCAAGGATGCCCTGCGACATCTGATGCATATTGATGACATCCTGCGTGACGCGGGCAATGGCGTCCGTCGCTGCCTGCATCTCCTGCTGCACCCTGGCCTGTTCACGTCCCGTTTCTGCCAGCACCTGACGAAGGTGGTCAAACTCGTTTCCGAGCGCCACGTTCATCCGCTGCACAAAGACCTGCGTAATGCGGTCCATGCCCTCAACCTGTGCCTTGGTTGATGCAAGGATGAAGTTATCCATGGAGCGCTGCATGGGCGCCATGGCACGCATGATGCTTGCCTCAAGGTTGGCGCTGAGTCGTTCCCCGATCTCATCTGTTGCCTGCCTCATATACGCAGTCTGTTCCCTGGCCATGGTCAGCATCTCAGTTTCCTGCGTGACCGGCTTTGGCATGGCATAAAGGCCGAATACCTCACAGAACCGGTCTATGGACCGCTGGCACTTTTCTCTTGCGTGATTGTGCAAAATGGTGAACAGCACGCTGCAGGTCACACCTGCAATGGAGGTGAGGAATGCCGTGCTCATGCCGCCGATCAGCTGCTCCATTGCGGCCAGCAGCTGCTCCGTTGATGCAGCGGAAATCGAAAGCCCGGAAAGGCCCTTAACAAGGCCCAGGAACGTGCCCAGAATACCAAGGGACGTCAGCAGTCCCGGCGTAATATCCGCAAGTCCCGGGCTGCCGGCCGTTTCAAGCACCGTCTCATCATTGATAAACTCCGAAACATCGCAGTTTTCCCCATGTGCCATCCGGACCTCTGCGTTCTGCAGGAAATCCGCCCACACGCTCTGCAGCCGGTCACCAAGAAACCCCAGATCCTTCCACGACCGGACTTCCTTTTTCTGCTTGTTCTCGGTAATAATGATCTTCGTGCCGCGGCGCAGCCGTGCCGATGACGCATTCAGCGGAATCAGACACCGGATCATCGCAAGCACCGTGATGACCACAATCGCCGCATATATCACAAGATCTATTGAAAAGAATCGCTTTAATAACGTCATTGCGAATTCCATCTATTATTCTCGCTTTCTGTCGGGCTTTCCCCGCGCAAATCAGCCAATTTTCAAATTGCCGTTGCTCCCTGTCTGCCTTGTCCGGTCGGCCGTGTCCAGCGTCCCTCAGGGATGCCATGACCTGATTCAGCTTCTGCGCCCTGAATGAACCATCTCCGGGGCTACCTTGCCGCGCAGTCAGGATTTATCTCAATTCCGGATCAAATTCGAACCGTAGGAAAATCAAATGCGCTCAACAGCATCTGATTGTTTCAGGGACAGCATACACCGGTAAAATGTTCCCTGTTAGCCGTTTCCAATAAGCAGCATCGCTTTTTTCGCGCACAAATTTTAACATAATAATGTAGGAATCGCAATACACAGTTCCATATGCCGTTTTGTTCAGCCCGATTCTGTCCTCCGGACGCATTGCCATACAGGCAACAGACAACCTGATGCCGTTCTTCGTGAATTCTGTCCGAAACAAGCGCCGGTTGCAAAATATCGTTTCATATAATTGTACAATTTACTCAATACACTTCTGTATATTTGATTCATATTTTAGTATTCTTTCCTGAATTACAGATATCTTATACAATAATTGTTGGCAATGTATTTTTATTTCCAAATTTCTTTTTCATAGATTCCTTATAATCTTTTGTAAAGGCACTTGCATTTTACTATATGATTCAATAAACTATCCATGATTCTTTATGATTGCGGTTCAAATATTAATATACAGCAGCAATTAAGAGGTACCTCATGTATATGAATTTCAAAGGCAATACTGTCGAAGATCAGATCATCAACAGTATTTTCCATCTTTATCCCATCCTGCGCAACAGGATCCTGAAATCGAGAGATATCACACAGGATGCTGATATTCAGCTTCCCCATGCACAGATTCTCCTCGAGCTTTCAGATGGCGAGAGTATGTCTGTCACACAATTGTCGAAACATACCGGCATTGCAATGCCGAATATTACACCGATTATCGATAAGCTCTGTGCCCTTCAGTATGTGAATCGGCATCACAGCACCAATGACCGGCGCATGGTAGAGATCAGCATCCTCCCGGATGGAAAGAAGTGTATCCAGCGCATTAAAGCCGGCATCTGTGAGCAGGTTTTCCACCAGGATACCTACTACTCAGAGGCACAGCTCTCCCGCCTGAACGAGGCGCTGACCATCATCCTCAAATATTTCCCGGTAGACTGAATTACACAACAAGAAACTGCCATTAGAGTTGGTTTTATAGATTTATCTGTTGACAGCATCGCCTCCTTGCAGTACAATGCACTACAAGGAGGCGATTATTATGGCATTTTCTATCAGATTAACAGAGGATGAACGTATGCTCGCTGAAAGCTACGCTAAAATCCACTCTTATTCTCTATCGGAAGCCTTTAAGAGAGCATTGTTTGAAAAGATAGAAGACGAATATGATATTGCGGTCGCAGAATCAGCTTATACGGAATATGTTGATAGCGGGCGTAAGTCCACTCCTGTACAGGATTTTTGGAGGGAGTTGGATGAGGGAGTATAATGTCGAACTCTCCGATCGCTTTAAAAGAGAGTTTCGCAAATTGGATAAGTATACGCAAAAAATCATCAGGGCATGGATTGATAAAAACCTTGTAGCTTGTGAGAATCCCAGAGCACACGGGAAAGGACTGACCGCTAATCGAAGTGGCCAATGGAAATACCGTATCGGAGATTACCGGATTATTTGTTTAATAGAGGATGAAAGGCTGGTCATTCTTGCTCTGTCTGTTGGGCACAGGAGCGAAATATACAGGCAATGATGACATCTCCAAAAATGAGGCCTTGCAGTCATCATGCACGGCCTCGTTTTATTTCCGCCCGAAGAATGTCAGTTCAAATTAGCTTGCTTCCGTAATCCCTAATTTGAACCGCCTTTATGGCAGTTTCTTTTTTGTTGTACAGTCAATTCCCATTTGATATCATCATGCACCAGTTGAAGCAGGGCCAATGATGCAATGGACGGCTGCGCTTATCTTCTGTCCAGACCGGCCAACATCAGTCTGCCTGCACATGGGCGCCTGCTTCATTTCTTGCCCGAAGGACGGGATTTCCGCACTTTCCGGTCATATGCTCAACCTCAATGATGACGCACACCATTCGTCCGGCCGAAATCACCTCATCTGTTTCCTGCTGACAGGCATCAAGATGATCCGGGCAATACCTGTGGGCGATCTGATCGCATACCTCGCGCATTTCCGCCTCGTCCCTGGTGATGCGCGCTCTGCCAAAGGCAATCACGCTGACATATGCTGTTGCACGCTCCTCCGGGATAACAGTGCTTTCGGAAATCACGCAATAGGAAACTCTGTCATGCGCACGGATGGCGTCCAGCTTGTGGCCCTCGACAGCACAGTGAAATGCGATCTTCCCGTCATAATACACACCGTTCACCGGCACGGTGTACGGATATCCATCATCGCCAAGAACGCCAAGCACTCCGCATTCCGATTCACGCAAGAGCTGCTCACATTCCTCCTGGGCAAGCTGCTGTCTGAATCGTCTCATTTTACGAAACATTGTCCCATCCTCCGTTTTCCGGTCTCTCTCGCCTGATAAATGCAAGTCAGGCACCGGTCTCTTTCATAATGCTGTCCGGACTATCCCATCAGGTAAAACACATATGCTCCATATGCCCGGATGAAAGGCCTGTCCTTTCCCGTTCCGAACTCCGGCAACTGTGCAGATGCGGCACTGAAAGACAGCATTTATTGTCTTTGACAGGGAATTGTCGTGGCATACCGCACGCCGGGCCGATATACATTCAGCGGTCTGATGGACGGATTGCGCGCCTTTCCGGGCATATCACACACCGGAGCGATATGGCATGTGTTTCATTTTGAGAAGACATCCGGCTGTCTTTTAAGAATAGCAGGGAAAAGCACCAAAATCAATGCTTGCGCAGAAAAACGCGATCATGTATAATTTCATTCGTTTTATATCTGCATTTTTGAGGTGATTATATGGCCGAGAACGAACGTACCAACTTTATCTGGGAAGCCATCAAGGAAGACCTGGCGGAAGGCAAGAACAACGGCAGGGTTCAGACGCGTTTCCCTCCCGAGCCCAACGGTTACCTGCATATCGGACACGTCAAGGCCCTGACGGTTGATTTTCTGACAGCCGAACGGTTTGGCGGCATTTGCAATCTGCGGTTTGATGACACCAATCCCACCAAGGAAAAAGAAGAATTCGTAGATGCCATCATGGATGACATCCACTGGCTGGGATTTGAATACGGCAATGTGTACTATGCCTCTGAACAGTACGACCAGATCTACGAGTTTGCACTGGATCTCATTCGCAGGGGCCTCGCCTATGTGGATGACCTTTCCAAGGAAGAAATCCGCGCCTACCGCGGCAGGCTGACAGAGCCTGGTCGGAACTCCCCGTATCGGGACCGTACACCAGAGGAGAACATGGATCTGTTCCTGCGCATGAAAAACGGCGAATTCCCGGAGGGATCCCACGTTCTGCGCGCAAAGATCGACATGGCAAGTCCCAACATCAACATGCGCGATCCCACCATCTACCGGATCAAGTATGCCACGCATCACAGAACCGGTGACAAATGGTGCATCTATCCCATGTACGACTTTGCGCATCCCATTGGAGATGCGATTGAAGGCGTTACCCATTCCCTCTGCTCCCTTGAGTACGAGATTCACCGTCCCCTGTACAACTGGGTAATAGATGTCTGCGGTTTCGAGCAGAAACCCCGTCAGATCGAGTTCGCGCGGCTCAACCTGACCAACACCGTCATGAGCAAGCGCCTGCTCCGCTCTCTGGTTGAGGGCGGCTATGTGTCCGGCTGGGATGATCCGCGCATGCCGACGCTCGCCGGAATGCGCCGCCGCGGCTTTACCTCACCTGCAGTACGCGACTTTATTGACCGCGTCGGTGTTTCCAAGGCGGATTCCATCGTCGACTGCCGGCTGCTTGACTACTGTGTCCGAAACGATCTCAATGAGCGTGCAATGCGCGCAATGGCCGTTCTGGATCCCGTTAAGGTTGTTCTGACGAACGTGCCCGAGGGAACCTGCGAAAGCTGCACCATTGAGAACCATCCGAAGCATCCGGAAATGGGCACCCACGAGATTCCGTTTACCCGTGAGATCTACATTGAACGGGAAGATTTCATGGTGGACGCCCCCAAGAAGTTCTTCCGTCTCAAGCCGGACGGTGAAGTCCGCCTGAAAGGCGCCTACATCATCCACTGTGACCGGTATGACCTGGATGCCGAGGGCAATGTCACCTGTATCTACTGCACCATTGATCCTGAAAGCCGCTCCGGCAGCGCCGGTGCGGACCGCAAGGTGAAGGGCACCATTCACTGGGTCAGCGCCGATCACTGCATCCCGTTTGAAGGGCGTCTGTACGATGTCCTGGTCCTGGATGAGACCCCTGAGGCCGACGTGGAAACCGATGAAGACGCTGAAAACGAAGGTGCAGGTGATGGTCCCGCCTTCCTGCGTCGCCTGAATCCCGATTCGCTCAAGGTCATCCACGGAATGGCTGAGCCCTGGCTGGGTGAGGCCAAAGTCGGCGACAGCTTCCAGTTCCTCCGCATGG
>JAFSZW010000537.1 GCA_017458865.1 Clostridia bacterium | reverse complement strand
CCAGGATGTATCGGCTGTACTGGACCGGATAGGTATTTCCCTTCGCATCACCGTCCGCGACAGCCCGGAAGAAGATCTCCACCTCACCTGAGCCTGTACGCTCTCCCTGCGCGATCTGCGGATTTTCCTCAAGCATTTTGAGAAACTCATCTGAAAGGACAGGATCAAACTGGGTACCCGCACAGCGGCGGATCTCCGCCTGTGCTGCCGGAACAGTGAGTCCTTTCCTGTAAGGCCGGTCGTTTACCATCGCATCGTATGAGTCGACAACGGAAATCACGCGTGAGAGGAGCGGTATTCGTTCTCCCTCAATCCGTTCCGGATAGCCTTTTCCATCCCATCGCTCATGATGACAAAGCACCATTCTGGCAATGGGCCGCAGTTCCTCGGTGCTCATGCAGATCTGATAGCCTTTTGCCGCATGCGTCCGCAGAACCGACCACTCATCCTCGGACAGTTTCCCGGGCTTGTTCAGGATCTCAAGCGGTATGCCGATCTTCCCGATATCGTGCAGAAGACACAGCAGTTTCAGGTCCGACAGCTGCGCATCTGTCAGTCCAATCCGGCTGCCCAGCATTTCTCCCATCTTCTGGGTGCGCTGCACATGTGCCTCTGTTTCTGAATCGGATTCCTGCAGTGCCCGAATCAGTGAGGTCAGCGTCTGAGAGTGAACCGAGTGCGGGTCAAGGAGTTTCTTTACCTGAAGATCTCTTGAGGCAACGTGAATGGCATCGAGTATTGTCTCTTCCCTGCCAAAGCCGGTCTCATCATAGCCGCCTGTACCTGATTTGATACGGGAGCTGCCGGACGGGGACTTTTCGCGCAGTTCGCTGATGCCGAAATGTATCGGCGAACCGTTCGCCGTCTGAATCTGCCGGCACGTTTCAATGAGGTCTTTCTCGTGACAGTGCGGAACTACCGCGATCAGGTCAGCCTCATATCCGCGAATCAGAAAGCTTTCCGGGGGCATAAACTCCTTGATCAGCTTTGCGAGCCGGCGGATTCTCTGATCCCCCGCCTCACGTCCGAAAGTCCGCGTTACCTCTCCAAGACCAATCAGATCAAAGATGGCTGCGGTCATGGGCGCCGCAAACAGTTCAGGATTCTCCGCGCTTATCTGGCGGAATTTCGTCCACATCTGAAAGCCGGTCAGCAGATCGTTATCATTCGACGCATCTGTCAGCACATACAGATTGCCGATTGTCCCGCCGCGATCATCCCGTAGTCTGGTATAATCGCAGCGCAGGATCTTCCCGCCTTCCTTTTCGCACTGGATACTGTATCTGTCCTGATCCTGCCTGTTTTCAGGAAGCTGAAGCAGTTCATGCAGCGCTGAGGAAGGCATTTTCGTCCGGAGCTTTTGGTCAAGAAGATCCGCTGCCTTCTCATTGTGCATAATCAGCGCATCCTCATTGTCAAACAGGACCAGTCCCTGATCAATATTCTCAAAAATGGTCATGGAAAGGGACTTTGGCATGTAACGGAAACGATACTCAAATGCCGCCCAGTAGGTAATAATCAGGCCAAGTGAATAACAGAGCACGGAAACATCGACAGTTCCCCATATATTTCTGCCATTCGGGTAAAGGAAATAGGCATTCATGATCACCACGAGTCCAATGGCAAAGATAATCAGGAAATACTGATTCCGGTACTGTCTGGGTGTCGAGCGGACCTTTACAAACAGATTATAGAGGATAAACAGAACCATTGCGTATGTGAAAAGCAGATGCGCTATGTAAAGCGGCTTCATTTCATACACATAGGGTGCTGCGACGGATCCGCTTTCCACATAATGAACCGCAATCTCAGAGAAGATATTGACCACCATGATGCAGGAATCAATCGTCGCAATTACGCGGATCAATGCCCTTGCACGGACGGATAGTTTCGTCTTGTTCCTGCCGGTATAGAGAAAGATGAAATGCGTCAGCGAAACAAGCATCCAGTCTATACCGGAAAAGTAAAGCGATGCTGCTATGGATGCACTCCGGTACGTTCCCGGACGAATGCTGAACAGATAGCAGATGACCACGATGCCGGCTGAACATGCGGATGCCCCCAGAAAACGGCCCATTTCCTCGGGCTGCTGATACGCCCTGTAGGCGTAGAAAAAATCTACCAGGGCAAACAGAATCGAAACAAACTCAAACCACAGTATAAACGTGTTGTCCATGATAAAAGTCACACTTGCGTGTGATCCTCCTCCCCAGCCATCGTCCCCGCAGATTCGGCCAGGCCGGATCTGCCTGTAGTGCAGCAGTTTCCAAACAGAACCGCCGGAAACGATCCCTGTTCCGGACAATCCATGCTCTCAGGTACATTGGATCACAATCATGCGTACAATCATCAATGCACATCTGTTCAGCCTGTGAAAAGAGCTGTCCTGCACCGGTGCGCTTTTCCGTGCATCCGGTCAAAAGACGTCTCCATTTCCTCCTCCTGAACACATCCTCATCGCATTGAGCGTCTGACGCTCTATCTCAGCCACCCGGACAGATAAAGGTCACACAGCATCATGCTATCATAAAACAATACAAAATGTATCTGCCGGACGGTTTTTCGTCACTTGACACAAAAGGCATGCATTCTGCCTGTCATCATCTCCCATTCAGTCAGAGAAATGCCGGTCCTGAAGCGAACAGGTGTCCGATTTCCCCGGCTACTCATGCTGCATGCCTTGCATATGCACCATCTGCCGCCATTCAGACTGCAGCATGCCCCGGATGCGCTGTCGGAAAGCAGAGCCTGTGTCCTCTTATTTTGCAGGCTTTGAGCGTACCAGCACGCTTCCTGAATAGCGAATGATCAGCAGCGTTGAACACAGAATCCATCCCACAGGATATGCAAGGGCAACCGCTGCAAAGCCGGCACCCATCGCTTTTGTGACTGCCAGGTAGATCTGCCTGAACACGACAAATGACGCCAGCATGATCACGGTCGGCATCGTCGCATCCCCCACGCCGCGCAGTGCGCCCGCCAGAATCTGGTTAAAGCAGATCATGACATAAAACGGCGTCACGATATGGATAAAGCGCACACCATAGGCGATTACCTCCGGTTCAGGCGAGAAAAAGCCCATCAGAGGCGCTGCCAGGACAAACACCAGCAGGCCCAGCACAAACGTTGAAATGATGCTCAGCACGGTCGCAGCACGTACGCCCTGTCTGGCACGGTCCGGCAGCTTTGCACCCCAGTTCTGGCCGACAAAGGTCGTTGAGGACATGCTGATACTCTGGACGGGAATCAGCACAAAGGCATCTATCTTGTTGTAAATCCCGTATCCGGCCATACAGGCAGAACCGAAATAGTTAATGTAGGACTGGACAAACACATTGGAAAAAGACGTAATGGCAGACTGGATGCTGCTGGGCAGGCCGATTTTGAGGATGATCACCAGGGAATCCCTGTCAATTCTGAGATGACGCCATCGTATGCCGTAGCTGCCATGTTCCCGGGTCAGAATGTACAGAATCAGCAGCGCAGAGAGGATCTGCGCCAGGACTGTGGCAAAAGCCACGCCGGCTACGCCCATGCCGAACGCCAGCACGAACAGCAGATCCAGGACCGTATTGAGCAGCGCAGAGATAATCAGGAAAAGCAGCGGCCGCTTTGAATCGCCCACTGCCCTCAGGATCCCGCTGCCGATGTTGTAAAACAGGATGCCGGAAATCCCGGCAAAGTAGATCGACAGATACGTATTTGACTCTGCAATAACGTCCTCGGGCGTCTGCATAAACCTGAGCATGGGCATAATCACCGCCTGCCCGACAATGGTTGCAGCAATGCTCAGCAGGAAGGTCATCGCGATGGTCGTATGGACTGCCCTTGACAGCGCCCTGTCATCTCTTGCCCCGTATCTCTGGGAGATCACCACGGATGCACCGGTAGCAAGCCCTGCGCAAAAGCCGACAATCGTGTTGATGACAGGACCGGTCGACCCAACAGCCGCCTGTGCCTGCTGTCCAACAAAACGGCCCACCACAAGGGTATCCACCATATTGTAGAGCTGCTGGAAGAGCAGCCCGACCGCCATTGGAATCGAAAAGCTGATAATATGCCTCAGGATATTCCCCTCGGTCATATTGGAGTCCATCCCACTCACCTGATTTCCTCTTCTCCCGTCTCTCACCGCCCGCTCAGTCTGCGAAAGGTGCTGTAGAATCTGAAACTGCTGTCTTCCCGATGCGCACATCGGTACATGCGCTGAATCTTAGGGGGTGCGCCCAAACGGGAACAATTCCGCAATTATCCCGCATCCAGCCGGCATTCAGCACACCTGCCATCTGTGTTGCTGCCCGCCGGCAATATGCAATTTTCTGGCACCTTTTGTCCGGTGCCAGAAAACTGCATGGATTGATCAGGCCGGGCACAAAATGCTGCCGGAGATGGGAAAACAGGTCCGGCAAAATCACACGGTCTCCGCTATGTCATAGATCAGCCGCTCCGAATCCGCCCATCCAAGGCACGGATCCGTAATGGACTTTCCGTAGACGCCCTCCCCGATCTTCTGGCATCCTTCCTCAAGGTAGCTCTCAATCATCAGGCCCCGGACCATGCGGCAGATATCCTTGCTCACGTGCCTGTTGTGCAGCACTTCCTTCGCAATCCGGATCTGCTCGAAATATGCCTTGTCAGAATTGCTGTGATTCGTATCAATGACGCAGGCCGGATTCAGCAGACTGCGCTCCCGGTACATAGAAATAAGCCGCCTGATATCCTCGAAATGGTAATTTGGCGCATTGACCCCGTCCTTATTGACAGCGCCGCGCAGAACACAGTGTGTCAGCGGATTGCCATCCGTTTCCACCTCGTAGCCCCGGTACACAAAGTCATGCGGCTGCTGGGCAGCATAGACGGAATTGAGCATCACCCCAAAGTCACCGCTTGTCGGATTCTTCATGCCCGCCGCGACATCAAAGCCGCTGACGGTAAGCCTGTGCTGCTGATCTTCCACACTCCTTGCCCCTATGGCCACATAACTGAGTATGTCCTCCACATATCCCCAGTTATCCGGATACAGCATCTCATCCGCAGCAGTAAGCCCGGATACATCAATCGCATGGATCTGCATCTTCCGCATCGCAATAAGCCCGGCCTTAAAGTCAGTGCTGCCCATGGGATTCGGCTGTGATGTAATCCCCTTATACCCGTCACCGGTCGTCCTGGGTTTGTTGGTGTATATTCTCGGCACGATAACAAGGCGGTCCTTTACACGCTCATTGACGCGGGCCAGGCGCTCCACATACTCACACACCGCAGATTCATTGTCCGCGGAGCAGGGACCGATAATCACAAGAAACCGGTCATCCCTGCCTGTAATCACATCGGCAATTTCCCTGTCCCTTGTCTTTTTCAGCGCCATATATTCCTGCTTCAGCGGATACGCGTCCCTTATTTCCTGCGGGGTCGGCAGCTCCTGCTTAAAACGAAATGCCATAATCAAAAATCCTCCCTTTTCCGGCTTTTTTCTATCCAAAAAACCGGTCTGCCTATTCTGCCACAGGAAAGGGGTGTTGTCAATGGGCTTATTGACAAAATGTGTGAACATCTCAGAAAAAGAAAATGCACATATGCACTGGCATCTCGGGTAATGCCGGGATTGCATCCGCGCATCTTCCCGCAAGGTGCAGACACATATTGTCAACCCTGCCATAAAAGCGAGGGAACCTGAGCGGCGCGGCCGTTCAGGTTCCCCGTTCGTATTCATCTGCTGATGCCAGAGGGGAGCCATCTGGCAGGCGGTATTCCCGAAAGATTTGGAGGGACACCGGGTGAGGTGCCCTGTCCTTCTCCGCGCTTTTGCCCGCCTGATAAGCACTATGCCTCCACGGCCTCAAGCAGTTCAATCAGGAAATTCAGTTCCTTTCCTGCCATTTCGTGATTGCAGTCAAAGACAATGGTCCGCTCGTCTTTGAGCGTCACTCTTGCAGGAACGTAATTCCCGCCGATATTCAGCGCAATGCGGTTTCCGACTTCAAGCTCCGCCGCACCCGGAACCGCGGCAATCTCCGCCCGCAGGATTGCTGCAGGGTCTGCCTCGCCATATGCCTCAGCGGGCAAAAGGTGAATCTGTTTCTTCTCTCCTACATCCATCTCGGCAACGGCCGCATCAAACCCGGGAATCATCATGCCGGCGCCGCAGACAAACTCAAGCGGTTCTCCCCGGTTATAGGACGAGTCAAACACAGTCCCGTCGTTGAACGTCCCTGTATAATGCACCCGGCATTTCCTGCCGGTATTTTTCCCTTTGCCCGGCTGTTTTGAATGGCAGGAGCCCTGACCTTCGCACCCATGCTCACCGCTATGATGACCGCAATCATGCTCACCATGATGATGGTCACAGTTTGCACCCGTGTTGACAAGCTCACCGCGCAGATAGGCAGCAACTGCATCATCCGCGTTCCCGGTTGCACCGGCACAAAGCTCAATGCCGTTTTCGCTCAGCGCCTGCTGCGCTCCGCCGCCGATGCCCCCGCAGATCAGGACATCTATCGAGTTGTCCCTGAGCAGCGTGGCAAGTGCGCCATGTCCGCTTCCATTCGAATCAACCATGCTGGTCGATACGACTGTTCCATTCTCCACCTCATACACCTTGAACGCCTCGGTATGGCCAAAGTGCTGGAATACCATTCCGTTATCATAGGTTACTGCTATTCTCACAGTAAACATCCTCCATTTTTAACTGTTTCACCGGACCAGTGCCTGACGCCCGGCCGGCGGAATATATCACGTTTTCCCGGCAGAAACCACCCGGGCATTGCCTTATATGCCGGTTTCTGCAGTTTCCTGATGTCTCAGAATCCAAGCGAATCATTGACCAGGATGACGTGAATCCTGCCTGCATGCCTTGAAAACCGGGTGATCAGGAACTGACAGCAGATCGTATCCGGCGATTTGCAGTCCATGCACGCACCCGTCTTTGCGCACGGCGTAGAGAGGCCGAAACGCTGGGCATTGATCGGCGCCGCCACATTCCTTGCCCGCTTCATTGCGCCGTCAAGATCATTACAGATCTTGTTCATTCCAACGATGAAAACGACCTTCCTCGGGCCCTGCGCAATTGCTGAAACGCGATTGGAGTTCCCGTCAATGTTGACCAGCATGCCGTCCTCTGTCATGGCATTGACGCTCGACAGAAAGACATCCGCATCATAGGCCATCAGCATGGCTGCCCGCTTGTCCTGATACGCATCCCGGTCAATAAAGTTGTAATTGCCGGCCTTGAGCGCCTCAACCAGCCCGATTTCATGCGCACTCATGGCGCCGCCCATCGTGACGGAACTCCCCTCAGGAATAAGGGACAGTGCCAGTTTCAGTGCCTCTTCCCTGTTTGCCGCATAATAGCCCGTCATGTTCCTTGATGCCAGTCCCTTGATCACTTTCTGGCTGAGCAGTTCGTTTCGCTTGATGATCATCTCATTCATTATCCCGTTATCTCCTTTTCGCACAAGTCATCTGCATGTCCCGAGTCCGCGTTTCTTATCTGCGCGTTTCGCTGCAGTATTGCGAGTGTAACAGTCTTCCGTGTGCCTGTCAATCCCCTTCATCGGGCCGTGATCATCTGACCGCGCGGCAGATCAGTCCCGGATGCCTGATCCCGTTTATGAATCGATAATTATTATAATTATTATCTGCCAAACACCAGTCGATAATTGTTTATCCTGTCCAAATATGATATGATGTGTGCATGAACTCAAAAATGCATCACCTGTCCTGCGGCAAAAGCAGAATTGCAGCAGCGGGTGTTGCATCATAGAAGAGGAATGAGAAAATGACACTGTTCCAGCTGGCCGCCTACGGTTTACTTTGCAGCGCGGCTTACTATATTGTGCCCCGGCGCATCCGGTGGATCCTGCTGCTTGCAGCAAGTCTGGGCTTTTACGCTGCCCGCGCAGCTGCCTGCCTTCCGTTTATCCTGCTGACCGCACTGTCCGTCTGGGGTGCGGCACTTTGTATCGGACGGATCACAGATCGCTGTGAGACACATATCCGCGAGCAGCGGGAAAGCCTCACCTCTCAGGACCGAAAGCAGCTGCGTGCCACGGCGAAAAAGCAGAAACGGATTTATCTTTTCCTGGCTCTGATACTCAATTTCGCGATCCTCGCCGTGCTCAAGTATACGGACGATGTCCGGGGCTGGATCGGCCTGTCCCCGATGGGACTCCTGCTGCCGCTTGGCATCTCCTTTTACACCTTCCAGTCAACAGGATACCTGCTTGATGTGTACAACGGCAAAGCCACCCCGGAGCGCAACCCGTTCCGTTTCCTGCTGTTTGTCTCGTTCTTCCCGCAGCTGCTCCAGGGGCCGATCGGGCGATATGATCAGCTGTCCGGGCAGCTCACGCAGCCACACGCCTTTGATATCACGAACATCCGGCGCGGCGTGGTGCTCATGTTCTGGGGACTGCTCAAGAAGCTGATTCTCGCCGACAGGGTCGTCGCGCTCGTTAATGCCGTCTTTTCCGCTGAGGCCGGACAGATGGGCGGCGCGGCAGCGCTGATCGGTGTACTGGCCTATTCCCTGCAGCAGTACTGCGATTTTTCGGGCGGCATTGACCTGGTTACAGGCATCGCGGAGCTCTTTGGCATTCACCTTGCCCCAAACTTCAGGCGTCCGTATTTTGCCGTCTCCCTTGCCGATTTCTGGCGGCGCTGGCATATCAGTCTGGGCGCCTGGATGCGGGATTATGTATTCTATCCCTTCGCGCTGACCCGTGCAATGAGCGCTCTCTCAAAGGCTGCCAAAAAGCGCTTTGGCACAGACTTTGCCCGCGCACTGCCTGCGGCTCTTGGCAACATTCTCGTCTTCCTGCTGGTGGGCATCTGGCACGGTGCCACATCCAACTACATTCTCTGGGGCCTGTATAACGGCGTCTTTCTGGCCATTTCCGCGCTGCTTGAGCCGGCTTATAAACGCTTTGGCGAACATCACGCTGCGCTTACCGCCAATACCGGTTTCCACATTTTCCGCGTCCTGAGAACCTTCATCATCGTCAATATCGGCTGGTTCTTTGACCGCTGCGCCCATGCAGGTGATGCCCTCAGGATGATGGGCTGCGTCATTACCGATCTGCGTCCTGAGCAGATCAGCCTCGAGTGGCTCAGGACATGCGGCATTCCCCCTGAGGATGCTGCTGTGCTGGCCATATTTACCCTGCTGCTCTTTGTCATTTCCCTGGCAGAGGAGCGCGGCATGCATGTGCGCGATGCCATCGTGCGCCTCCCGCTGCCCGCACGCTGGGCACTGCTTTACGCCCTGATCATCGCCGTCATCATTTTCGGCGTATGGGGCAGCGGATTCAATGAACTCAGCTTTATCTACTACCAGGTCTGAGGTGCAGACAATGAAGAAGCTGAAAAGTATCCTTCCCTGCATCATCTTCCTGGCAGGCCTTATCGTCCTGCTGGCCGGGCTCAGCACGCTCCTTGAATACAAGGGAAGCCGCGAGAAGATCCGGCCGTTCATGGACCGCGCAAAGCAGATTGATGTGCTGTTCTTTGGCGACAGCCATACCTCAAGCGATATCTATCCCATGAAGCTGTGGAAGGACTACGGCATCACCTCGTATAATCTGGCCAGCTACAACGTCACCATCCCCATCTCCTACTGGATGATGCGAAATGCGCTCACTATCTGCCATCCCAAACTTATCGTCCTTGATGTCAACCAGGTCTGGGAGCAGGCGAAGCTCTGCGAATCCAGCAGCGATGTCCACACTGCCCTTGACGGCTTTCCGCTGTCCCGCACAAAGCTTGACGCCATCTGGGATCTCATGGATGATCCCATGGTAACGGACAAATCCGGCCTTCGCTACATGGATCTGCGTCCTGAGTTCGTCTTCCCACTCATCAAGTATCACGCACGCTGGAATGACCTTTCAGGTGACGATCTGCACCCGGATTACGCACAGGAACTGGGCGCTGAGCGCAATATTGCCGTGGCCATTCCGGATGACTATGAGATCACCTCCGCCGTTGCGGATGAACAGGGATTCGGGTTCATCTATCTGCGCCGGTTCATCGAATACTGCCAGAGTGCAGACATTGACGTAATGCTCACCAACCTCCCCTATCCCTGCAGAAACAACAGCGACGAACAGCTCTACACAAATGCCGTCATGTATACCGCGGAGGAGTATGGGGTTGAGTACATCGACTTTGTGTACCTCGATCAGATTGCCGATTACAGCACGGACTGCTATGATCCCGGTTCGCATCTCAATCCCTCCGGCGCCTGGAAAGTGACGGACTTTATCGGGCAGCACATCTCGGAAACCTACCATTTGCCGGATCATCGCGGGGATGCCGCCTACGCCGCCTGGGACATGGGACATCACAGGCATCTGGCGCGCAAGCTGGAGAGCATCCGCAGCGAAACAGAGCCCTACAGCTTCATGATGCTCCTTGCCGATCCATCCTTCAGCGCCGTCATTCTCCTGCCGAAACACTCCGCTGTCTACACGGATGAACTGGCCATGCGGCTCGTGCAGAACGCCGGGCGCAGGCATCTCATGATGGCCGATACGGACGATGCGGTCTGGTCCGACTCCCTGATGCCCCTTGAAAAGCTCCTTGAACCGGCAGATGGTTTTTATCTGGCCGTCCTCGACAGAGCCGGTGCATCTGTCGGTGAGTGCAGAGGCAGCGGGACAATCCAAACCTCTTTCGGGGATGTCTCACTCAGTGACAAAGGTACTGCGACCATCCACGGAAAAGGCAGCCCCTTTCACATGACCGTGCCGCCCGGCAAAAACATGCATGCTGCTTTTCTCGACAGGGAAACCGGCGAGGTGCTGTATGACCGGACCCTGTAAAGCATGCCTTTTCCCGCCGCGAAAGCCACACCGGGCTTATGCCGGACAGGCGCTCTACCTTGCATCTGCCCGGATGCAGCCTGCCCTTGAATTGCATATCAACCCGAGAGGATACTGTGCTGCAGCATCCTCTCTT
>JAFSZW010000536.1 GCA_017458865.1 Clostridia bacterium | reverse complement strand
CGTATGGCGAACGGGCATATGATGTCTATTCGAGACTGCTCAAGGACCGTGTTATCTTCCTTCGCGGAGAGGTGAACGAGCCGCTTGCCAACAGCATTGTTGCCCAGCTGCTGTTCCTTGAGATGGAGGACGCGGATGCGGAGATCTCCATGTACATCAACAGCCCGGGCGGAAGCGTGACGGACGGCATGGCGATCTTCGATACCATGCGCTACATCCGGCCAAAGATCCGTACGGTCTGTCTGGGCATGGCCGCATCAATGGGTGCATTCCTGCTCATGGCCGGTGAACCCGGCATGCGGATGGCACTGCCCAACAGCGAGGTCATGATTCACCAGCCGAGCGGCGGCGCAAGCGGTCAGGCGACGGATGTCCAGCTCCATGCGGAGTGGCTCCTCAGGACCAAACGCAAGATGAATCTGCTGATGAGCGAGATGACCAAGCAACCGCTTGAGCGGATTGAACGGGACGTGGAGCGCGATTATTTCATGACAGCCGAGGAAGCCAAGGCTTACGGCATCATTGATGAGATTTTTGTGCCCCGGGCCAAGTGATAAACAACTGATTGCGTGACGCAGCATTTATCCTGTCCGATCGGCCAATCTGACCGGACAGGATGTGCAGCAGCAGGATTGAGGATACGTTCTCTTTGCTGCGCGTCAGGCAGGGGCATCGTTCAGGCAGCGATGTCAAAACTCCAAGATATGTGCCTAAAAGAGGTTTATGAATGGCAAACAATAATGATATTCGGGTACCGCGCATGGCCAGATGTTCATTCTGCGATAAGCCCCAGGATCAGGTAAGACGCCTGATCGCCGGGAACAATGCTTACATCTGCAATGAGTGCGCGGAACTCTGTCAGGAAATCATTCAGGAAGATTACATCAATACCAATCCCCGCACCGGGAAGAGCGTTCCCAAGCCGGCGGAGATCAAGGCATTCCTGGATGAGTATGTCATCGGTCAGGAGAACGCAAAGCGGACGCTGGCGGTTGCAGTGTACAACCACTACAAGCGGATTAACAATCCGGTGCACCGCGGCGATGTAGAGCTGCAGAAGTCCAATATCGTCATGGTTGGACCGACCGGCTGCGGCAAGACATTCCTTGCCCAGTCGCTGGCGAAGATGCTCAATGTGCCGTTCGCGATCGCGGATGCCACCAGTCTGACTGAGGCAGGCTATGTTGGTGAGGATGTTGAGAATATCCTCCTGCGTCTTCTGCAGAATGCTGACTATGATGTGGAAACGGCCCAGCGCGGCATCATCTACATTGATGAGATCGACAAGATCGCCCGCAAGGGTGAGAATCCGTCCATCACGCGGGATGTTTCCGGTGAAGGTGTGCAGCAGGCACTCCTCAAGATCATTGAGGGCACTGTGGCCAGCGTGCCGCCACAGGGCGGACGCAAGCATCCGCATCAGGAGGTCATCCAGATTGATACGACGAACATTCTGTTTATCTGCGGCGGTGCCTTTGACGGCATGGACAAGATCATTGAAAAGCGTCAGGGATCTACCATGATGGGCTTCGGTGCCAACGTCAAGGGACATCAGAAACGGGAGATCGGCGAGATTCTGGGTGACATCCGGGCAGAGGACCTGCTGAAGTTCGGCCTGATTCCCGAGTTTGTCGGACGTCTGCCGATCGTCGTGACACTGGACGGCCTGGATCAGGATGCACTGATTTCCATCCTGACCAAGCCCAAGAATGCACTGGTCAAACAGTACAGTGCGCTTCTCGGTATGGACGGCGTAGAGCTTGAGTTTGAAGAAGGCGCTCTTCAGGCGATTGCCGCGAAGGCGATTGAGCGCAAGAGCGGTGCCCGCGGCCTGCGGGCGATTGTGGAGAATGCGCTGCTGGATACGATGTTTGATCTTCCGGACCGCAGCGATGTCTCCAAGGTGATCATCACCCGTGAGACGATTGAGAACGGTGTCCCGCCGAGACTGGTTCAGGGCGAACCGAAGCGCCGTTCGCAGATTAATTTCGGGCGTCGCGATTCGCTGCCGGGAGCCGGCAAGAATCCTTCCATAATATAATTACCCGGGCGGGAACAATGTTCCCGCTTTTTTTAACAGAGGAAACATCAGGAGGTGTTGAAGCCGGATGAGAAAGGCTATTGTTGAACCAATGATTTATCCGATGGTTCCCATGCGCGGCATGGTTCTGTTTCCGAAAACGGTACTGCACT
>JAFSZW010000535.1 GCA_017458865.1 Clostridia bacterium | reverse complement strand
TTGAAGCCTTCCACTTCCATAACGGACACAAAGAAGTTCATCTCGTCCTTGTTGCAGCCCTGAAGGAATGCGATATCCTTTGCAGCGCCTTTTTCGTATGCCTCATACGGCGCCAAGGGCAGATGGATGCCGTCTCTAATGGGGAACATGCGGAATACGAGCAAATCTCCCGCAGTATCCACCAGTTTCCGGGTGTCGATCTTCTTGAGATCGGCAACGGTCTTGCAGCCAAGCGCATCAATCAGATCGTTCGTGGCTGAAATGGCGTCCTCAAGAGAAATCGTCTGTGAGGGGGAACCACTCTGTGCGATAACACGATGGAAATACTGCTGAGTCCCTTCAATCAGCGGAAGCAGGACACAGCTGCCGGCGCCGGCGGATTCACCCCAGATGGGTACGTTGTCGGGATCGCCGCCGAAACTTGCAATGTTCTCATGAACCCACTTCAGCGCCATCTTCTGGTCAAGGAGTCCAAGGTTTTGCGCATCAGGATAATCCTTGCCGTCGGGCAGATGCGACAGGTTGAGGAAGCCGAAGACACCGAGTCTGTACTGGATGGTTACGACGATGACATCCGGGTTTTCCTTGATGAAATCGACGCAATCAAACAGGGCCATGTTTGCGCCGCCCACCATATAGGCGCCGCCGTGGATCCATACCATGACCGGCTTTTTATCGGCAGATGCATCCTCCGCCTTCCACACGTTCAGATACAGGCAATCCTCGCCCTGATGGTCGCTGATTGACAGATCCTGGCAGGAGGCATGCGCAAAGTTGTAAGCCTCGTATACGCCGCTGTCAGGCACTATGTCAACCGGGGCCTTCCAGCGCAGGTCACCGACAGGCTGCTGACCGACAAACGGAATGCCCTTGTAGACAATGACATTGTCCGTCTTCCTGCCGACGAAGGTTCCGTTGATGCACTTGACCGCCAGAGATTTATCGAAATTTCCGTCAAGAATCGGTTTGTTTGCCTCGTACTGAGACGAGGCTTTCTGCAGTGCTTCAACTGCATCCAGAGTTCCAGGTACCTTGTTCACCGTGCTCATTGTTCAAAGCTCCTTTCTGATTTATGCAAAACGATGAGTTGACTATATCCTACAATAATTCTCAAAGTAGAACAATGGAATATGCCAAAGTGTCAACAAATCGTCTTAAAATTCTGGTGGATGGAAGGACTGGGAACCTGTTAGCTTTCAAAAGTCATACATGCCTTAAATATGTGCCGGTATTTCAGGCAGGATGACCACATTAAATGCCGGAACTGAGAGGAATGCCCCTAACGTCAAACGCGACGCACAATGATGAACAATAACCCCAAAGCACAGATGCTTTGAGGTTATTGCAGTCTATGGGATTGTCAGGGTTTCCGTGGCATCAGAAATCTGTGCGGATGACCAGCAGCAGGCTGTGATCATATCCGTCAGGGAGGAGATCATAGGTGACCGGAACTTTGAGGTCATCGGCGACCTCATTGAACATCCGGACCAGGTCGTCAAGACGTCCGTCAACGGTCGGGAGGACGTTGTCATAAAGGTCGTTAATGCCGTTGCGGATGCCGTCGCGGAGTTCTGCGGCACCATCTGACAGTTTGACTGAACCAGCATTCAGCTCGGATGCGCCGTCCTTCAGCTTTCCGGCACCTTCCTCAAGTGCTGCTGCGCCGCTGCAGATCTGTGCGGAGGCGGTGGTGAGTTCACTAAGACCGGTGGAGAGAGTGTCTGCGCCGCCGGATAGTTCGCCGGCACCGGTTTTGAGGATTGCAAGGCCGTCTGCAAGCTGCGCGCTGCCGTCGCTGAGCGAGTTCGCGCCATCTGTCAGCTGAGCTGTGCCGTCTGCCAGTGCGGATGAACCTGCCAGGAGCTTGGTACTGCCAGCTGCAGCCTCAGCAACGCCATCAGTGTAGCTGTGAAGTCCGGTTACGAAAGTATTGACAGAATCCAGCTGAGCGAGCAGTTCAGTGAGCGAATTTCGGGCAGCCTCGGTCTTTTCCACGGAAGCGGGATCGGCGAGGGCCTGTTCAATCTGTTTTCTGACATCGTCGCTGACCATGTACTGATCAATCAGGATGTCCCTCTGATGCTGCACTTCCTCAGCAATCTGCGCCTTTACGCTGTCCTCGGACAGTTTGGCCTTGACGGCTGCCTCAATTGCCGCATGCTTTACCTCAGGAATCTTGCCGGCTGCAGCGGCTTTTTCGTAATCTTCCACGGGCATCTGGATGCCAACAGCATCAAGCACGCCGGTCAGGACTTTGGCAGTAGCTGCATCATATACCGCCGCTTCAATCTGGTCCTTGTTTGCATCAACCTGAGCTGCGACTTTTTCGCGGGCTGCGGTCTCTGCCATCGTACGGAGGCCGTCCGGCGAAAGGGAATCAATGGTTGTGGTGAGCGCGTCGTGGTAATTCTTACTGGTCAGTTCCGGCAGATTGATACCGGCATCCGAGAGTCCGGAGGCGGCGATTG
>JAFSZW010000047.1 GCA_017458865.1 Clostridia bacterium | reverse complement strand
CATGCTCAGTTCAAGCTGCAGATATCCCGCGGCTTTGGCGCATTCAATACAGGCAGCCAACAGTGCCCGGCCGATGCCAAGTCGCCAGTACTCCCGTTCGACACTGACGCCAAGCTCAGCCCGATGCCTGACCTTTACTTTGTTTCCGACACATCCAATGCCTGCCGTGCCGACAACCTTCCCATCCACTTCCGCCAGGATTTCGATTTCCCGGCTGTTTTCCGTTTTCTCTTTCAGAAACTGGCCTTCCTGTTCCTCCGTCATCCTGCATTCCTCAGGATAAGTCAGCATCCAGTCTGTCTGATCATGTGTCAGGAGGAAATTCCTGAGCACCGCAGCACCGTCCTGCTCTGTCCCGTTTCTGAGGCAGCAGTCCCTGCCATCCTTAAGTGCGATATGCCTGTAATACTGCATGTAACTCTCCTCAATTTCTCCAAAGCTGCAAGCCTGACAAATGTTTCACCCTCAGGTCTGCAGGCTCATATTTCGGCATTTCCGGTGCTTTCCGCGGTTATGTGAGCGGTTTCAGGGAACGCATCGCCAGAAATGTCGGAATGTGCAGATCATGCAAGCGGCCTTCGCTGTTTACATCCTCATATAGTTCTACAAGCGTAAACCCCGCCTCCAGCTGTCCGCCGATCTGTTCTTCCAGTGAGTGGGAAAACTGCACGCCTGAATCATCTGCCTCAAGCAGCTTCATCTGCGCCGGATTCCGAAGCGGATTGAAAGGCAGCTCGTTCACAATCTGTTTCTCTTCCCCGTCCACGATGTAATTGATGTAGTGGTCCACACCTGAAAGCAGCGTTCCACCGGGTTTCAGCACCCGAAAACACTCTTTCCAGATTGGGCGGACATCCTCCACATAACAGTTTGAGACCGGATGAAAGATAATGTCAAACTCGCCGTCATCAAAAGGCAGGCGCTGTGTCATATCCCCGCGGATGATCCGGATATCATATCCCTCGCGTTCACTGACAAGCCGTTCCCTCTCAATCTGGCTGAGTGAGTAATCCAGTACCGTACACCTTGCACCCAGTGCCGCAAATATCGGCATCTGCTGCCCGCCGCCGCTGGCAAGTCCCAGCACAGTTTTGCCTTTCAGATCCCCAAACCATCTGTGCGGAACCATTTTGGTCGGTGTCAGGCACACATCCCAATTGCCGTTCAGTGCCTTCTCATAGACCTCGTGCGAAACGGGGCGTCCCCATTCCCATCCATCCCTGACCCATCTGTCTATCGTCTCGGCATTAATATCCTGATATCTCATCATGATCATCTCTTCCTCATCAGGCATTCCTGCAGTGCATCTGTCTGTTCCCGCGCCGGGGCTGAAACGCTCAGGCGGCATCCGGATTTCCATGTGCAGACAGCTGCGCTCCTCGCCTCGATAGTTCACAACGGTTTGCCCTGGCAACGGCTGCATGCCGCACTTTTCCATCACCCGCCGGCTGGCATTGTTCCCCTCAAAATAGCCTGCCGCAACTGTCCGTATGCCCATGCCGAAGAGGGCTGTGATCGCTGCACTCAGTGCCTCAGTGGCATATCCGCGATTCCAGTATGCCGGGTCAATGAAATAGCCAAGCTCAGCATAGATGTCCGTCAGTTCGCAGTCATTGAGCAGCCCGATCAACTGACCGTTAAGGAAGATTCGTAGACAAAACGCGTCCCGGTTCTGCTCAGCAACCGGATTCTGTCAAAGAACGCATCTGCCTCCGCCCTGTCTGCAAAAACCGGCGTCATATATGTCTTCCCGATCTGTCTGTCCCCGATGAGGCGAAGCAGCGGTTCCCGGTCGCGCTCCTCAAGCGCTCCCATAACAAGCCTCGCAGTTGACAGGGTTACCGGCTTGTTTTCCATGCTGTGCATCCTTTCTGTCGCGCATCCTCAAGTTCGGATACCGATATGTTTACATTGACAACTTTCGTTATGCATCGCATGTTGCGCAACGTCAGTCATTATAGTCACGACCCCTGTATATGTCAAGCAGTCAATTTCTTTTTTTTTTGCAGGAATCGAGTAGGAGACTAGCCCTTATTGGGCTAGTCTCCTCTCACACCACCGTATGTACCGTTTGGTATACGGTGGTTCCTTATCGCCCAAAAAATAATTATTAGAACGATTTCTGCTCTGCTAGGGTACTTCGGCTCAAAGCCTCTTGATAGTATTTTTACTCTGGGTTATCGTCATTTCACCTTCATAGTTTTATGTTTTATGTGTACTCCTGTTCAATAAACCGGAGTTTTTTTTGCCCTCAATGTCATATTCCGTTATGTCTTTCGACTCATTCGTTATAT
>JAFSZW010000534.1 GCA_017458865.1 Clostridia bacterium | reverse complement strand
GACGTACATCATCAATCCGGTCCAGATAGAGCGGGGAAAAATTACACCGGTTTACCGGAAGATACCTGAGATCGGGCAGAAAACGCTGCGGGATGCAGTGCGTATCCTGCTTGATAATATGCCCGATGAGGACTGGATGCCGCCTGTTATCCGGGAAAAATATGCGCTGATGGCGAGACACGAAGCGCTTGAATCAGTCCATTTTCCTGAGAAAACGACGGAGCTTAATGAGGCCAAGCGGTGTCTCGCGTTCGAGGAGCTGCTCCTCTTCCAGGGGGCAGTTGCCGGCGGCGAGGAAAAGCGGCAGAAAATCACGCCGCTTGCGGTAAACCCGGATGACCTGGCCCTGTTTCTTTCAGCACAGTCTTTCGAGCCGACGGGCGCCCAGAGGCGGGCGATGGATGAGATTGTCAGGGACATGGCCGGAGATCATGCCATGGCGCGCATGGTTCAGGGAGATGTCGGATGCGGAAAGACGCTGATTGCGATGGCAGCCATGTTTCTGTGTGTCCGGGCAGGCGGACAGGCAGCCATGATGGCGCCAACGGAAATCCTTGCTGCGCAGCATTTTGAGAGCGCTGCAGCAGTGCTGGGCAGATTCGGGATCACATGCGGCCTGCTGACAGGCAGAATGACAGCAGCTGAACACCGGCGCGCGTGTGAACAGATTGAGTCCGGGAAATGGCAGGTAGTCATCGGCACGCATGCGCTGATCTCTAAAGGTGTCCGGTATGCCAATCTGCGTCTGGTCATTACGGATGAGCAGCACCGTTTTGGCGTCCGGCAGCGGACGGATCTTGGCGAGAAGGGCAATTATCCGCACGTGCTTGTGATGAGCGCAACGCCGATTCCCAGAACGCTGTCGCTGATTCTGTATGGCGATATGGATCTGACCATAATAGATGAACTGCCGCCGGGACGGACACCTGTGACAACCCGGATTGTTCCGGATGAGAAGCGGGAGGGACTGTATGGTTTCCTCAGAAAAGAAGCACAGGCGGGCCATCAGTGTTATGTGGTCTGCCCGCTGATTGGGGAAGATGAGCCGGATGCAGAGGAGAGCCAGAGTGCGCACGCGATGGCAAAAACGCTGCGGGATGCGCTGCCGGAACTGAACATTGCCCTTCTGCATGGCCAGATGCGCCAGGATGAGAAGGAGGCTGTCCTCTCAGGGTTCTATTCGGGGCAAGTGCACATTCTGGTTTCCACAACGGTTATAGAGGTTGGCGTGAATGTGCCCAATGCCACGGTAATGGTCATTGAAGGCGCAGATCGCTTTGGCCTGGCTCAGCTGAACCAGCTCAGAGGACGTGTAGGCCGCGGCGCCGCGGTCAGCTGGTGTTTCCTGCTTGGCAAACCCAATGAACGTCTGCGCTTTCTGTGCTCCACCAATGACGGCTTTGAAATCGCCAGAAAGGATCTTGAAATCCGGGGTGCGGGTGAGTACTTTGGTACCAGACAGTCCGGAGCACCGGAAATGCCTGCACTGGCGCTGACGGCGGATTCAAGGCTGCTTGAACAGGCAAGGGAGGCATTCATGATGCTTTCAAGGGATCCGGCGCAGCGTACTGCATATGAGGCCGTACTCAGGCGGGCTGCAGAACAGTACAGCGGCAGGCATGCTGCCCTGAACTGATAACCGGGAAAACAGGAATCTGTTGCTTTTGTTTATAAATTACAAATAACATTGTAGAGTTTACTCAAAGATTTTCAATTGGTAAAAATCTTCTTGTGAAAAGAAACAATCAAGCATATAATTCACTATGTGCGACCATTTTTAAGGGACGCATACAACGAGTTAATCTGACTTCATTGAAAGTTCGTATTTTTAAGGAGGAAAGACGCAGCATGACCAAATATGTGTACCTGTTTAAAGAGGGTAACGCAAACATGCGGAACCTGCTTGGCGGCAAGGGCGCCAACCTGGCAGAGATGACCAATCTTGGACTCCCGGTCCCCCAGGGATTCACCATCACCACGGAAGCCTGCACCCGTTACTATGAGGACGGCAAGGTTATCGGCGACGATATCGTTGAGCAGATTTACGCGGCTCTGGCCGAGACTGAGAAGATCAGCGGCAAGAAGTTTGGCGATCTCGAGAATCCTTTCCTGGTATCTGTTCGTTCCGGCGCACGTGCCTCCATGCCTGGCATGATGGACACGATCCTGAACCTCGGCCTCAATGATGTGGCTGTTCAGGGTCTGGCAAACCTGACTCAGAATGAGCGCTTTGCGTATGACGCATACCGCCGCTTCATTCAGATGTTCTCTGATGTTGTTATGGAAATCCCGAAGCCCCTCTTCGAGAAGGTTCTTGACGAGTTCAAGGCTGAGAAGGGCGTCAAGTTTGACACTGAGCTTGATGCTGCCGATATGAAGAACATCGTCGAGCGCTTCAAGGGCATCTACAAAGCCAACAAGGGCGAAGACTTCCCGCAGGATCCCAAGGTTCAGCTGATGGAGTCCATCAAGGCTGTTTTCCGTTCCTGGGACAACCCGCGCGCTATCTACTATCGCCGCATGAACGACATCCCGTCCGACTGGGGCACTGCCGTCAACGTCCAGAGCATGGTCTTTGGCAACATGGGCAATACCTCCGGCACCGGCGTTGCTTTCACGCGCGACCCGGCCACCGGCGAGAAGAAGCTGTTCGGCGAGTATCTGATCAATGCTCAGGGCGAGGACGTCGTTGCCGGCATCCGCACCCCGCAGAAGATCGCCAAGCTGGCTGAGGATATGCCTGAGGTTTACGAGCAGTTTGTTGATATCGCAACCAAGCTCGAGAACCACTATCGCGATATGCAGGATATGGAGTATACCATTGAGCGCGGCAAGCTCTACATGCTCCAGACCCGTAACGGCAAGCGTACCGCTGCTGCCGCCATCAAGATCGCGGTTGACCTCGTCAATGAGGGCATGATCACCACCGATGAGGCTGTACTGAAGGTTGAGCCGAAACAGCTTGACGCGCTGCTGCATCCGCAGTTTGACAGCGCAGCTCTCAAGCAGGCCAAGGCTGTTGCTGAGGGACTTGCTGCCTCTCCGGGTGCTGCCTGCGGTATGATCTACTTCACTGCTGAGGAAGCTGTTGCTGCTGCCAAGACCGGCAAGAAGGTCGTTCTGGTTCGTCAGGAGACATCCCCGGAGGATATCGAGGGCATGGCACATTCTCAGGGCATCCTGACCGCACGCGGCGGCATGACCAGCCATGCGGCAGTTGTTGCCCGCGGCATGGGCACCTGCTGCGTCGCCGGCTGCAATACGCTGCGCGTAGACGAGGAAGCCAAGACTGCAACACTGGGCGATCTGGTGCTGCATGAGGGCGACTGGCTCTCCATTGACGGATCTACCGGCAAGGTTTATGCTGAGCAGATCAAGACGGTGGATGCCACCGTTTCCGGCGATTTCGCAACCCTGATGGGCTGGGCGGATGCCGCTCGCAAGCTGCAGGTCCGCACCAATGCCGACAACCCGCACGACGCGGCTGTGGCCGTCAAGTTCGGCGCACAGGGCATCGGCCTTTGCCGTACCGAGCACATGTTCTTCGAGGCAACCCGTATTGCCGCCATGCGTGAGATGATCCTCTCTGAGACCGAAGAGCAGCGCCGCGTTGCACTCGACAAGCTGCTGCCGTATCAGAAGGCTGACTTCAAGGGCATGTACAAGGCACTTGAAGGCCGTCCGATGACTGTCCGTTACCTGGATCCGCCGCTGCATGAGTTCCTGCCGGCGAAGAACATGACTGCTGAGATCGAAGCGCTTGCCGGCGAGCTGGGCACCACTACCGACAAGATCATTGCCAAGATTGATGAGCTCCATGAGTTCAACCCGATGATGGGCTTCCGTGGCTGCCGTCTGGCTGTCCGTTATCCGGAGATTGCCGAGATGCAGACCCGTGCGGTTATCGAGGCTGCTATCGAGGTCAAGCAGGAAGATGGCTATGACATCCATCCTGAGATCATGATCCCGCTGGTTGGCGCCGTCAAGGAGCTGGCCTATGTGAAGAAGATCGTTCTTGACACGGCTCGCAAGGTTATGGACGAGAAGGGCGTTGAGCTCGATGTTAAGGTTGGCACCATGATCGAGATCCCGCGTGCTGCAGTGACAGCTGATGAGATCGCGAAGGAAGCTGAATTCTTCTCCTTCGGCACCAACGATCTGACCCAGATGACGTTCGGCTTCTCACGTGATGACGCCGGCAAGTTCCTGGGCAGCTACTATGACAAGAAGATCTACGAGAGCGATCCGTTCGCCAAGCTGGATCAGGACGGCGTAGGCAAGCTGGTGAAGATGGCTGCGAAGCTGGGCCGCGAGACACGCCCCGACATCAAGCTGGGCATCTGCGGCGAGCACGGCGGCGATCCGAGCTCTGTCATGTTCTGCCACAAGGTTGGCCTCAATTATGTTTCCTGCTCACCGTTCCGTGTACCGATCGCCCGTCTGGCGGCTGCACACGCTGCGATCCTCGAGAAGCAGGGACAGCTGTAATCCATTTGGGACCTGATGAATCAGGTTCAGACAGGAATCCAGGGAGCTGCTGCAGAAATGCGGCAGCTCCTTTTACTATCCGTAGATTCTGCGGCGCTTTTGACAATGCCCCTGCAGAGTTGCATAATGGCCAGAGTTGACATAAATCATGAAAAACTGTTATCATATGGCCGTTTCTCCTGACCAGGAGGAGCGTATGATATGAGAAAACAGGTAAATTCATTGCACAGGCATTGCCTGGCGATGTGAAAGGAGATAAGAATGCGGTCAAACAGACCGAATTACACGACAACACCGGCCGGTTCTTCCAGGTCACTTGAGAAGAAAGCCAAACAGAAAAGACCCAAAAAGGAAATGAATCAGATTATGCTTGTGGTCTTTTTCATTGTCCTTCCGGTTCTGGGACTGCTTGCTGTCTTTTTCCAGCCGTTCCGTTTTCTGTTTATTGGTGCAGTGGTTGTCTGTGTAGGTATTATGTGGCTGCTGGATTGCTTCCTGTTTCCGGGACGCATGATTCTGACGGCTGTTTACGGTTTTCTGGCTGTGCTGACGCTGGTATCCGCGCTCAGCCGGCAGGACACGCAAGGCGCACTGTATGTGCAGCAGAACAGTTTTCTGACACCCATTCCAAGTATTGAGGCGACCTCAACGCCTGCGTTTGACAGCATGCTCAACACAATGAGAACAAGTGTTCCGGCGGATTATTACGTGACTCTGGATAGTGATGATCAGCTGGATGAGCTGGGCGAGGTGGGCATCAGCGCGGGTTCAGATGAATCCACGTACATGTCCAATACCGGGAATGAATCCTCGACACCAAGGGGTTATGTAGCGGACGTCAAGTCAGAGGCCGAGGTCGCGCTTGAGAATTTCATGGAGAAATGGTATAAGCAGATCACGGCAGATATGGTGGAATATACGGCACCAAGCTGGCGGGAAGCGCAGACAGATCAGGATGCCGCACATAAGCTTTTCTGGAAGTTTCAGTCGAAGAAGCTGGTTGACTGGCGCCAGATGTCCGCACCGACCGGCAACAATGCGAGTGATGCCAGAACCATCTCTGTTCAGGCGGACGTCGAATACAACGGTGAGGTCCGTACCTATGAGTACGACGCGATTACCCTTCAGGAAGGTGGCCGCTGGTATGTGGACCCTGAGTCTCTGGCAAGCGGTCAGCTGGTTGAGAAGGCGACGCCTACGCCTGACCCGAACGTAACAGCGACGCCTTCGCCGGATCCGACGCCGACACCGACGCCAGGACCGAAGACGAAGCTCTACTATAACAAGGACGGCGGAAAGAAATATCATGCGGATCCGCGTTGTCCGTCTGTTGCCTCCAAGTATCTGCCGCTGAAGGGCACGTTTACGTATGGCGAACTCAATAAGAGCCCGTATAACAAACTGACGCCCTGCGAGCGATGCAACGCGCCTGTCAG
>JAFSZW010000533.1 GCA_017458865.1 Clostridia bacterium | reverse complement strand
GCGTGAGGCTCAAATGATTGTCACGCTGATTCGCCATGGCGCCACAAAAGGAAACCTGGAAAAGCGGTATATCGGCAGCCGCACAGACGAACCACTGCTGAAAAGCAGCAAGGAGATGCTCGGCCGGATTACCTATCCATCTGTCAGACAGGTATTCACCAGTCCAATGCTCCGCTGCCGCGAGACTGCCGCCATCCTCTATCCGGACATCTCTCCCCGGATCATCCCCGATTTCCGTGAATGTGATTTCGGCGCATTCGAAAACAAAAACTACGAAGACCTGTGCGATGATGCACGTTATCAGGCATGGATCGACTCAGGTGGAAATCTCCCGTTCCCGGATGGTGAAAGCCGCGCTGAGTTTGCGGCACGCTCCCTTGCCGCGTTCCGCAGCCTGCTCCCTGATATCCGGCGCATTCCTTCCGCCATCATCGCTCATGGCGGCACAATCATGTCCATCATGGAATGCTATGCCAGACCCCCGAGAGACTATTTTGAATACCAGGTCAGAAACGGAGAAGGGTACAATCTGGACATTGACAGCGGGTATTTTATCGCCATTCCCGGATAAAGGCGTATACGCTCTGTTTGCATGTTCCCATGTTCATATGGATCGGTCTGATTTGAAACACAGTGCTTTGTTTCCTGATAATGCCTGAAGAATCGGGCTAATTTTCATTCAAAATCCCCCGACAATCTGGAACTCACCCCTTCCCCTTTGATGAAAAATAGAGTATAATTCCTCCGGAAAACGAAAGCAATGTAATAAAGAACGCGCTTTGGACACAGAACTGCAATCCAACTCCCACATCAGCACTGTGTCCCTGCAGGAGGATGAATCCTGCTCATTGAGTGACAACTGCTTGAAATCATGCTATGCAGTCTCACAAGCTCCACAAGAATTTGAGGAACACCTCAGAAAGGAAGGATTATGCACAATCCTGACATCTATCTCTTATACGAATACATGGACAAAGTGCCTTATACGGTGAGGATGAAAGTCCTCCTGGATGCACCGGTTGACAGTGAAAAACTGACGGCTGCTGCACAGGAGGCGATTTCGAGATTCCCGTATTTCAGCGTCAAGGTCGGACTGGACGAAGGGCAGAACTACACCCTTCAGCATAATGACAAGCCCATTGCCGTCCTGCCTGAAAAGGACGAAAGGCTGATGCTGGGAAGCGAAACCGTGAACGAGCATTTGTTTGCAATCACCTACCGGGATAATTGCATCTGGTTCAACTATTCCCATGCACCCTGCGGCGCCACGGGCGGACTGTTCTGGGTAAAGGCTACGCTCTATCAGTACATGGTCAAAATGTACGGCCCCATTGAAGCGCCGAAGGACATCAAACTGCCGGGCACGCCCGTGACGGATGGCGAGCTGTTCTTCCCCGACGCGGACAAGCTGCCAGATGATGAGCCGATCAGCCGTTATACGGGCGGCGATACGAATCTGGAGCTGAGCAGATTCCTCATGTACCTCTTCAATCCCTTTATCAAGAACAACTACTACTATCAGCTGGAAATCCCCGTCAAGGCCTTTATGGAATATGCGGCCAAGATTGACGGAACGCCGAACACCATCCTGACGGCGATGATGTTCAAGGCAAGTTCCCGCCTGTTCAAGGAGAAGGAAGGAACATTTCTTGCGGGCAGAATCGCGGCGGACTATCGCAAGGACATCGGTGCGGATCTCTCTTACCGTGATTTCGTCCGTCTCATTCACGTCCGCTATGAATGGAGGATGAAGGATGAATCCATTCAAAAGCTCAATATGCGCGCAAGAGGCGCGGTCATCGCCCAGAATCAGCCGGAACTCAGCTTTGAGCGGTTCAAAAAGCTGGACAAGGTACACAAGGGCATTGACAAGCAGCCGGATCTGAAAACCAAAAAGCAGTATGCCTCAAAGAACAGCACCTTCCGGAGCGACCCCCGCGATACCTACACCGTCAGCTACGTCGGACAGACGGACTGGGGCGGGATGAGTGAGCATATCAAGGGCGTCTATACCATCTCAGACGGCGACCTGATGCTTGAGGTAAATGCCCTTAAAGACGTCTTCTGCATCAGCTTTCAGTCGATCAACAAGGATCCCAAGCCCCTTGAACTGTTCTGCGAGGTGCTGAAGCAGGAGGGCATCCCTTACAACGTATCGGAACAGTATCCACGGTATCTGCCCAGAATCAAGCTGCCCTCCTGAGCCAAGTTCTGCAGGAAACGTGCCGGGAAGGGCCGTCCTCAAATTGGCAATGGAAGAATCACGGATCCATCACATCCGGCAGATTCTGAGGTCAAAAAACGATATAGCAACAAGGAGCCGTTTTCACGGCTCCTTGTGTTATCACTCCAGATCCGGTCTGGATGCGCGTTTCCGCCATGTTCCGGAAAACAGGTATGCACTTCCGATAAAGAACGGTACAAGCCCTGCAAATGCGTTACCATACCAAAATCCCTGAATGCCCCATCCGAGCACAACGCCAAGCAGGAGAGAGAAACCAATGCGGCAGAAAATGCCGTCAAGCATTGCCACCAGCAGATTCAGTCTGGAGTTGCCGGAACCATTGATCAGTGCGAAGTTTGCCGGTCTGAGCATAGCGCCGGCGTACTGAAGCAGCGCAACCGGAATATAGATTGCAGCCATATCCAGTACGGCAGGATCACTTGAGAACAGGCCAAAAACCAGCTCATGACGGAATGCCGTTACAACGGCAAATGTACAGGCAGGAATCGCGACAATCCAGAGTGCATGGTAGATGACCTTTGGCACACGCTCCGTCTTTCCTGCACCCAGTGCCTGCGCAATCATGGCACCGCCGGCAGATGAAATCGCCTGTGTAATGACGCCGACCATGCTCTCCAGCTTGCGTGCCACGCCCGTCACTGCAACTGCCGTGGTTCCGTATGTATTGACATACGAATTGACAAACAGCATGGAGAATGTGATGGCTGCGGACTGGATCACCATGGGAATACCGAGAGAGACAAGATCTCCAATCACCCTGCGGTAGATGCGGAAATGCTGCGGCTTGAAATCAAAGCCGATCTGACTGCGGTTCCTGTAGAGCAGGGAGAGTGCGCAAAGGAAGCTGACGCCCTGACCGATGACGGTTGCCAGTGCGGCGCCCATGGGTCCCATGTGGAAGCCTCCTACAAACAACAAGTCCAGCACGATGTTGATTACCGTTGCAATGGCAATGAACTCAAACGGATGTTTGGAATCGCCCATGCCGCGCAGGAT
>JAFSZW010000532.1 GCA_017458865.1 Clostridia bacterium | reverse complement strand
TCATACTTTATGGGACTGATTGCTTATCCGTTCTGGACATATGGAAGCTGGCTGATCGATCACTTCCATATCCGGAACATCTGGATGATTTCCTGCCCGGTGTCCGGGATATTCCTCGTTCTGAACATTCTGATGTGTCCCAGAAAGTATGAGACGCTTCACACGAACAACGTCGGCCTGTATTACTATACGGCACTGCCTCTGCTGTTGCTCCTGCTCTTCTTTCTGTGCGTCATCTTTTATCAGATCGTCTGGGATATGATAAAGCTGGCTGAGGCCAGGGAGCGAAACCGGATTCTGGAAATGGAAGAAGGTCAGTATCGAAAGCAGCAACGGTATATGGAAGAGAGTGCGGCTGCCCGTCACGATTTCCGTCATCTCATCGGGACACTGGATGAGATGCTGACCTCCGGGAATACCGAGGCAGCCAGAGAATATCTGACAGCCTACCGCACTGCCATGCCGAAAAATGAAGTCCAGCGCTATTGCAGCCATCCGGCACTCAATGCACTGCTCAATTACTATGCGGAGGGGGCGCAGCAGGATGGCATTCAGCTGCGGATCACAGTGGATTTGCCTGAACATCTCCCGCTCTCTGATGTGGATCTGTGCAACATTGTCGGCAACATCCTGGACAATGCCATCACCGCCAGCTGCGACATTCCGGAGCAGTCGAGGCATATTGATCTTTCCATTTACTGTCCCAATGAGGCGCGCTTTGGCATTGTTGCCACAAACCGCTTCAACGGACGCGTTCGAATGGACGGTGACCGCTATCTCTCCTCACGCCGGGGCGGCAGCGGCATCGGCCTTGCTTCTGTTCGCATGGCCGCCGAACGGTATGGAGGAACGGCCACT
The DNA here is from genome assembly GCA_017458865.1 of Clostridia bacterium. GTDB lineage: Bacteria > Bacillota > Clostridia > Christensenellales > Aristaeellaceae > Ventricola. Next base: position 2,702 of record JAFSZW010000532.1, on the reverse strand, counting down.
TTCCGCCATGAAGGCACTGAATTTATGAGCGGTGTCGTGATTCCGATGAAAGGCAAGAACAGCGAACATCAGGCATCGCCGCAGAGCTAGAATCCCCCTTTGCCGGTGGAAAATGCGCGGGAAACCGAACAGGTACACTGGCAAAGGCAGCAGATGAGTGAACCATAGCTTGACAAGGCACAGATGCCTGAACAAAGCGTAAAAAGGCGCATCGAAGCACGCCTGCAAAGGCTTATTTCCTGAAAAAACATAGAGACAGATCATGAGCAGTTTGACACTGTGTGACCTGTCCGGGTCTGCCGGCCATATAAACGAGCTCAGATGGTTGACGGGTCTCACGTTTCATGATATAGTGACTGTGGTGGAAATCTGCCGATCCGGCAGATCGAAGGTTTTTTAAAGATGGAGGAGGATGAGAAAATGAGAACCCTTGCAGCATGGCTGCTTGCCGCACTGGTGCTGTTTGGGACCGGATCTGCGCTTGCCGCGACCGCGTCGTCACTGCAGCAGGGCATGACTGGTATCTCCGTCATTCCGGCAACGGAATGGCAAAAAACTTACCCGGATATCTATGAAAGTTATCAGGCAACCGGCGAAAACAGTGAGATCGTCGATTACCTGACCCAGTATCCGTTCCTTTCGACAATCTATGAGGACTACGGATTCAGCAAGTACTATGGAAGCGCCCGCGGTCACTATTACTGTATTGAGGATGTTACCGAGACCGGCCGTCCGCATGCACTTGCGAACTGCTTTACCTGTAAGACAGCGGATTTCACCAAAATGACGCTTGAGATGGGGGATGCAGCCTACAGCGTTCCGTTTGAGGATGCACTGAAGGACATCAATGAGAGCGTTGGCTGCTACACCTGCCACGCAAATGACCCGTCACAGGGTATTACTGTAACGCATACGTACCTGGTGGATGCCATGGGCGAGGATTTTGCGTCTGTTGATGCGGTGGACCTCGCCTGTGCACAGTGCCATGTGGAGTATTACTTCAGGCCGGAAAACAAGGCGACAGCACTGCCGTATACCAGTCTTGCCGTGATGACGCCGGATGCCATGTATGATTTTTATGAGGCTATGGACTTTGCGGATTATACCAATCCGCGGACCGGTGTCCGTCAGCTGAAGACGCAGCATCCGGAATTTGAAACGCTGCTCGGTGCAGGTTCCGTCCATTGAAGTACATTCAACTGCGCGGACTGCCATATGGAACGGCTGACCAATGCAGATGGCACGGAATACTGGAATCATGCCTATGTGAGCCCGCTTGAGAGCGAAAACGTGCAGGCCCGGTGCATCAAGTGCCATACGGACCTGAGCGGCTTTGTGCATGACATCCAGGATAAGATGGAAGCCAGGACCATTGAACTCGGATACGCGCTTGAGGGACTGACAAACAGTCTGGCGGATGTGGTTGCATCCGGTGCCTATACGGATGAGCAGCTTGCGGATATCCGGGCACTCAACCGCAAGGCACAGTGGTACTGGGATTTCGTCTTTGTTGAAAACAGTGAGGGTGCGCATAACTCCAAACTGGACAACAACTGTCTGGATAAGGCAGAGGTGTTCATTCATGCAGCAAATGTTCTGCTTGAACAGCTCTAATCTGTGAAGTGAACGCCGGCAGACTCTGCGTGATGCGCAGGCCTGCCGGCATTTTCTGTTTAACGACATCGGAAAGGAAACGGTTTTGAAAAAGGTTATTCGCTTCCTTCGTTCCATGCAGTTCGGCATGATTCTCCTTGGCCTGATCATGGCGCTGTCGCTTGCGGGATCGCTGATTCCTCAGCAGGAAGCAGCCATGTTCTACGTCAGGAAATACGGGTCGCAGACGGCCATGACAATGATGGCGCTGGGTGCGACGGACATCTTCCACACATGGGTATTTTACGGCCTGCTGATCCTGCTCAGCCTGAACCTTGTTTTCTGTTCTATCCTGCGTTTTCCAAGAACCCGTCAGGCAGCCCAACGGCTGTTTGCGGAGGCGGAGCGGACCGGAACGCAACACCAACTGACCGGGGACCAGCTCTCAAGGCTCAGGACCTGTCTTGAGGGCAGACGGTACCGGACACGGGCAGTAGACGGCGGTACGGTCTATTACAGGAACATGCCAGGGTTTTATGGGTCATTTCTGACGCATCTCTCCATTCTCTGCATCCTGCTTTTCGGTTCGCTGGTGCTGATGACGCCAACCGTGCAGGACCTGACGGTCATGCCGGGCGACAGTCTCACGCTTGAGGACGGCACAAAGGTCTTCTGCGAATCCTTCCATATCGAAAATGAACAGGGAAATCTGGACTATGCCAGCGTGCTGGAAGTATCCTCTGCAGATGGAGCGAGGATCCGGCGTCAGGAAATCCGCGTCAATGAGCCCATGCGATTTGGGCCGTACAAGATCTATCAGCAGACATACGGCACTGCGGGCCGCATCCGGATCCACAATACCGAAAATGACACAGAAGACCTGTTTTATCTGACGGAGGCCTGTTTTCTGTCCATAGACGGGCGGAATGGCATCTATTTTGAGGCGCTCTATCCGGGGTATGTGGTGGACGAGGCAGGCAACTACACGCTGGTCACGAACACCTCCGGCAGCTATCCGGACCCGGTTTATCAGATTCAGTCCATTTCAGACGGCATGTCCACCTCAATTCTGGCTTTTCCAGATGAATCGCTGACCATTGGCGGGATTG
>JAFSZW010000531.1 GCA_017458865.1 Clostridia bacterium | reverse complement strand
AGAAACGACTCAGCGCCACGCCCAACAGTTCCGAGGCAGATATCCCGGTATGTCTGCGCAAAGTACCGGCCATTTTCCTGCGGAATGGATCACGACACGAAATAAGTTCACAAGGAGGACAAAATCCATGGCATTGATGGAAACCCACTATTACAGCTTTTCGATGAAGAGCAACATTACGCTCAACGTATTCATCCCAACGCCCGGCTCTGACTGCTCCATTACTGACATAACCAACAATGAAAAGTTTGATTATGAAAATGGACTGCCTGTCATCTATCTCCTTCACGGTGCCTATGGCGATGCTTTCTCCTGGATGCGATTCTCGAACATCGAGCGTTACGCACAGAAATACGGTGTCGCGCTTGTCATGGCATCCGCCGGCAACTCGTTCTACCAGGATCTGAAGGGTGGACGGAGCTACACGAAGCTGTTCACAGAAGAGCTTCCGCTCTTTATCCAGAACGTATTCCCCGTCTCAAAGGATCGGAAAAAGACCTTTATTGCCGGCTTTTCCATGGGTGGTTACGGTGCATGGTACCTTGCACTGACCCGGCCGGATATCTTCGGCAAAGCCGCTTCCATGTCCGGTGCACTGGATATTGCTGCCCTGTTCGATTCCAAAGATGAAAAAACCGATGTGTTCTCGTGGGAAGACTGTTTCGGTGATGCCGTAAAAGACGGAAATCATCTGAAAGGCAGCAAATACGATCTCTTTGCGCTGTACGACAAGGCCATCAGTCAGGGATACAGGCCTGCTCTGTACCAGTCTGTCGGCACAAGCGACTTCCTGTACGACATTAACCAGACCGCAAAAAAAACACTGGAGAGCCGCGGTGCAGACCTTACCTACGAGGAAGGTCCCGGTGGTCATGACTGGGACTTCTGGGACAAGTACATCCAGAATGTGCTTGAGTGGTTCTTCAAATAAGCCATCTCAGACATTCCCACACACCATGTAACAACATGCCATGCAGGTGACTGCATGGCATGTTTTGTTTCAGTCCGTACATTTATGCGATGCATCAAGCAATTCGCAGCATCCGTGGGGACAGCAAATAAAAAACCTGAACACTCACTTCCTGCAAGAACTCAATGTCCAGGTGTCTTTTCAGACGTACTAATTATGAAGGAATACGCCTTATCTGTCGACTCCCTGGACGGATATTCGTTAATACATTTCTTACTTCTTCCTTCATGGACTGCACCTGAAGTCCACCTGGCCACCAATCTGCAAGGCTGTGTCTGGTTGTTGCAATCCAAGAAAGGGAATCGAGTTTTCACGCTTGACCATGATACTTTCGTAACAGATCTGCTATCCATCACACACAAATCCAGAACGGGGTCACTCGTCCTCATCCGGATCCCATTCGTCGTCCAGATCCCATTCCTCATCCGGATCCCATTCGTCGTCCAGATCCCATTCCTCATCCATGTCCCATGCTTCGTCCGGATCCCAGTCATCATCCATGTCCCACGCCTCGTCCTCATCAAACGCGTCGTCCCCCAGCACATAGAATCCTGTCTCCTCATCCGGATCCCAGTCATCAGGCGCATTCCATCCTGAATCATCCGGCGGTGTCAGCTGCCTGAGACTTTGTTCAAATTCCATCCGTCTGAACTCTTCCCATGTAATACCGTAAGGCGCCCCACCTGAGGTAAAGCCTGCAATAAAGTAGAACGTATCATCCTGACCAAACTCCAGATCCTCAAATTCATTCTTCCTGTCCGCTTTTTTCCTGGCGTTTTGTTTCCGTTTGTTCGCAGATTTTTTATTATTTTTCTGCTTTCTTTTCATTTCCTGTTAATAATTTTCCTGTTTGCTCGGCGACAGAACACCAAGTTCGCAGAGTTCCCGTTTGGCACAATCATTATCCACGCCAAACTTTTTCTTGTATTCCTTGACAATATGATTTTTCTCACCCAAGTTCAGTGTTGGATACCAGACTGCCGCTTCCCGCAGACGTCTTTGTCTATTCTTATTGCTCATTCATGTATCTCCAGCGGAAGCCCATCCGGGTCCCGAAAAAAGGTCATTTCCCCGCCCGTAACTGTATCCTGTCGCACAGGTTCGCAGACAATACCCATTGCCTCAAGCTCTCTGACAGTTTCCCGCACACAGGGGACCCGAAACGCCAGATGCCTGAGACCGTATGCCTCCGGATTGGTCACCCGGGACGGTCTGTCCCGCATGATAAACAGTTCAAGTTCTGTCGTTTCATCTATCCTGAGATCAATCTTGTAATCGTCCCGTTCCTCACGGTAGATTTCCCGGATAATGTCAAACCCCAGTCTGTTATGGTAAAAGTCAAGTGCTGCTTCCCTGTCTGAACAGATAATGGCGATGTGATGAATCATATTCAGTTTCATTGGTTCACCTCTTGGCATGCCGTGCATTCTATCTGAAATGCATCTGGTTATGTTTGAGATTCCTCAGTGGTCCGCATTAGACCGGACAGGATCTGTACCGGAGCCATGGATTTCCGTGTTTTGGACAGTCCGTGCTGTCTGTTTCAGCTCATAGTACTTTGCGGCGCTCCCTCTGGCCAGTTCCACCGGATACTTTGCCTCGTTCTGGTCCATTTTACGGTTTACAATGTCATCCACATCAAGATTGAGTTCGTCGAGAAGATTCTGACAGTAGACAATCACATCTGCCAGTTCTTCCTGGACATGCGCCATATTCACATGCTGCTCATCCCACTGAAAGCACTCAAGGAGTTCTGCGGCCTCAATGACTATGGACTTGGCCAGGTTGCCCGGCGTATGGTACTGTCCCCAGTCCCGGTCAGATGAAAACCGGCGAATTCGCTGAATCGTGTCCTCTCTCATATGGCTGCCTCATTCCTCCTGCTGTTCAAGATACCGGACTTCTTTACCCGTCGCTTTTGCGTACGCAATTTCTGACCTTGTACTTGAACCGATATACCCGCCCACGTTGATCACGTAGATCCCATCCGACAGGTCAATCTTCCGCTTGTGCATATCGTCCAGCATGCATTTCGTCTTTGTCACCGTGTCCTCGCTCATACCTTCCCATACCTCACTATCCCCGGAATGGCCGAACAGTCCGACGCTGATGACAATGTTCCCCTCCAGCGTCAGCTGCTTCTGCGCTTCCATAAAAGCGTCTTTGAAGCGTGTACTCCCGCAGAGGGTAATCACCTTGTATCCGCCAATCATGCAATCACCTCCATGGTAAAACTTATAAAGACAGGAGAGCCGGATGTCCCTGCGTTGCCCTAGCCCGGACCCTTTGACTGGCCGGCAGCCAAATTTGCTGCATACCCGTTCTTTTTTGAGATTATGTGCTATAATGTGCACCTGTTAGAGCAGATCTGCCAGACAGGCTGTCATCTGTCGGTGCGGACACTTTGCATTCCTGATAGCAACATGCTGGCATCAATTGGAGGACAAATGTACGAATTAATCCAGGTATCCCCTCACAATTATTACATCGACTGTCCGGCAAAGATCGGCGTTGTTGCGCTGAACGAGACAGATGTCTGCCTGATTGACAGCGGCAGCGATAAAGACGCCGGACGGAAAATCCGTCAGATTCTGGATCAGCATCACTGGCATCTGACCGCCATTTTCAATACACATTCCCATGCGGATCACATCGGTGGAAACCATTATCTGCAGGCACAGACCGGCTGCCGGATTTACGCATCCGGCATTGAGAATGCCTTTACGCTTTATCCGGTCCTGGAGCCGTCTTTTCTGTACGGCGGCTATCCCACGAAGGAACTCCGGCACAAGTTTCTGCTTGCCCAGGAAAGCCATGCTGAGCCGCTTACAGATAGTGTCCTGCCAGAGGGCATGACGATGTTCCCGCTTCCCGGCCATTCCTTTGACATGGTCGGATTCAAAACAAACGAGGACACCGTTTATCTGGCTGACTGCCTTTCCAGTCCGGAAACACTGAAAAAATACGGCATCGTCTTCCTCTATGACGTTAAGGCGCAGCTTGAAACGCTTGAGATGATCCGGACGCTCAGCGGCAAATGCTACGTACCGGCACATGCGCCGGTATCCGGTGACATCGCCAAGCTGGCGGAGATCAACATTGAAGCCATCTACAGGAATATGAACAATATCGTCTCCCTGTTCAGGGTGCCTGTCTGCTTTGATGTCCTGCTCCAGCGCGTTTTCGAATTCTATGGCCTTGTCATGACGCCTCAGCAGTATGTCCTGATTGGCAGCACGCTGCGGTCCTACCTGACGTACCTCATGGAAATCCAGCGGGCTCAGATGCTGATTGACAATAACATGATTCTGTGGCAAAGCACATAGTTGTCCAGTTTAAGGAGGTTCCCGCAATGTCCCTTGATAAAGTCAGAGCTTACTTTGATACCGTCGGTCTCGCCGACCGCATTCTTGTTTTTGACGTCTCCAGCGCTACCGTAGAACTCGCCGCAGAGGCTGTCCACTGTGAACCGTGCCGGATTGCCAAAACCCTTTCCTTTATGGTTGGGGATACGCCGGTTCTCATTGTTGCAGCAGGCGATGCCAAGATCGACAATCCCAGATACAAGGCACAGTTCGGCACAAAAGCAAAGATGCTCACAAAGGATGAGGCCGTAAGCCTTATCGGGCACGCTGTTGGCGGTGTCTGCCCGTTTGCCGTCAATGATGGCGTCAGGGTCTACCTGGATGAATCACTGAGACGGTTTGAAACCGTCTTCCCGGCTGCAGGCAGTTCAAACAGCGCCATTGAACTCTCAATGGATGAGCTCGAGCGGTATTCCAATGCGGCAGCATGGATAGATGTCTGTAAAGGCTGGCGCGATTCCGAACAGTAATCGATACAGCTCTCCGGCAGTCCCTGCAATTTCAGGGGCTGCTTTTTTTGAGTCATGCTCAAGCTGCACTGGAATGTGCCCGGCCATCACGCAAGGAGCAGATATTCCGCCAGAAGAAATGTACTTTCCCCGGTTTACAGTCCCAGACGCCGCGCCCGGCGTTCCTCAGCCGCCTGGTATTCCATCCGTTCCTCATCTGTCAGCGGCGTAAACGGCGGCACCTTTGTCGGCTTATCGTTCTCATCTATGGCCACATAAACCAGATAGGTCCGGTTAATCGGCTTGCGTCCGCCATCCAGTGATTCCACAAAGCTGTCCACCCGTACCTCAAGGGAGGTGTTCCCTGTCCATGTGACAACTGCCTCCTGAACCACAGTATCGTTCAGATAGGCCGGACTCAGAAAGCTGAGCTGCTCCACACATGCTGTCGTGACAGCAGTGTGTGTATACCGTCTGGCGGCAACCGCCCCAATGATGTCAATCCATGCCATCATCTGACCGCCGAACAGACGGGGGATCTTGTACCCATTGCAATGCTGCGGCAGGACAATCTGCACGCTGGTCGTCTTTTCGTTCATTTCCATACTCCAATTGACTGCTGTCATTTTCAGACTACGCCAAGGAACGCGCGCGATTCATTTCTGATGCGCTCCAGCATCTGTCCCTCAGCCCGCATATACGCCGCCTCAAGCGTTTCGCCCGGTTCGGGTTCTGCCTCAATGCTGTTCAGGATGGCATTTTTATGTGTCTTCTGAACTGCTTTCGCCTCGGACTTTTCCGTTGTAAACAGGAGATTTTCTGAATCCGTAAACACGCAGTATATTTTCATTCCTGTACCTCCGGTGAATGTGCCGGGCGCAGTGACACGCCGGCCCTGCTGCCCGGCGACACATAAGGGTTATGCAAGAACAGCTACTCCCTCATATGGACGCAGCATTCCATTTGCTTCGAATGTATCGTAGTTGCCAATGAGCCGTTTCCCGTGTCTGAATGCATCCGGCACATTGAACGGCACCGGTTCTGACGTAAAGTTGCAGATGACAAGCAGCTTCTCGTCCCCGAGCGTGCGGACATAGGCAAATACAGACTCGCTGTCCGGCTCAAGCAGTTCAAAATCGCCATACACGATGAGATCACTGTGCTTGCGAAGATGAATCAGCGCCTTGTAGTACGCGTAAATGGAATCCTCGCGGTCCACCTGCTCCGCTGCGTTGATGGTGACATAGTTCGGGTTGATCCTCAGCCACGGCCTGCCGGTCGTGAACCCTGCATTTTCCGTCGCATCCCACTGCATGGGCGTCCGGGCATTGTCACGGCTCTGGTTCCGCAAAATGGTCAGCACCTGATCCTCCCGGATGATTCCCTTTTTGAGATTCTGTTCAATGTTGTTCCTGGATTCGATATCATTGATCTCATCCATGCTGTTCCACGGGCAGTTCGTCATGCCGATCTCCTCGCCCTCGAAGATATACGGCGTTCCCTGCATCAGGTGAAGGCACGTTGCCAGCATTTTGGCACTGATCACCCGATACGCATCACTGTCATTGCCAAAGCGGGAAACCGCACGCGGCTGATCATGGTTGTCCCAGTAGAGGGAGTTCCATGCACATCCCTGCAATCCAACCTCCCACTTGTTGAGCACCGCTTTAAGGCGCGGCAGATTGAGTCTTGTCACCCCGTATCGTCCGGCAGATGATTCATGGTCCGCGCTCATATGCTCAAACTGGAAGATCATGTTGAGTTCTGTGCCCTCCAGGTTCGCATACTTCTTTGCCTCTTCCATCGGGACACCGGGGCACTCTCCAACCGTAATGATATCGTATTTGGACAGAACACGGCGGTTCATCTCCTGCAGATACTCATGGAGGTGCGGACCAGTGGAACAGCACGCAAAGCTCGCATACCCGGTGCTGTTCATCTCACCGTCCGGCAGTCCATCCGGCTTTGAAATCAGGCTGATGACATCCATCCGGAATCCATCTACACCCTTGTCAAGCCACCAGGTCATCATGCCGAAAACCTCGTCGCGGACTTTGGGGTTATCCCAGTT
>JAFSZW010000530.1 GCA_017458865.1 Clostridia bacterium | reverse complement strand
GTTTTGTATCTGCAGCACGGCGGCGGTGAGACAGAAACCGGATGGATCTGGCAGGGCAAGGTGAATTACATTCTGGACAATCTGATTGCAGCGGGCAAATGCAAAGAGATGATCATCGTCATGAATTGCCTGTACTGCGTGGACTGGCGCAAACAGGATGCGTTTCTTACCGGCGACTTTGACAGCATGCTGGTCAGGGACTGCATACCGTTTATTGAACAGCGCTACAGGGTTCTGCCCGGTGCTGAGAATCGTGCTATGGCAGGCCTGTCCATGGGCAGCTATCAGACGCTCATGACAACAATGCGTCACCTGGGTGACTTCCCGTACATCGGAATTTTCAGCGGGGCAATGCTGCGCCGGTGGTATTGTGACTTTGACTATTACCGCAATTTCGACGATCCTGAGGCCTTTAACAGCAAAGTGAAACTGTTTTTCTTTGGCTGGGGCGAGCAGGAAGACCGCATCAACCGTGATCTTGTGCCGGATCTTGACATGCTCAGGGAGAAAGGCATCCATTTTACCACGTATACCTGCCCGGGCTATCATGAGTGGACCGTCTGGCGCAAGTGCCTGCGCGAATTCGTGCAGCAGATCTTTGTGGACTGAGCACAGCAGAAAGAAGGTGCGCCTATGGCGACAATGCGATACAGCTTTTTTTCTCAGGTGCTCAATCTGTCCACAGAGGTGACGATCACCTATCCGGACCTGCAGTTCGATTACAGCGAAACGCCGCTTCTGGAGCGGATTGTTGCCCGTGAACGGCGTCAGGTCCTGAGACCGGGCATGAAACTGCAGACGGTGTATATCCTTCACGGCGGCAGCGATGATGATACACTGATTCATCGTTATACCAGTCTGGAGCGGTATGCGGAGGATAACTGTGTTATGACGGTGACGCCACTTGGCAATGACAGCTTTTTCATTGACACGGCATACGGATTCAGATATTACACCTATCTCACTGAGGAACTGCCCCGGGTCATGCAGAGCCTGTTTGCATCATCGCCGAATCCGGAGGACAATTTCGTTCTGGGCATGGCTATGGGCGGCAATGCAGCACTTATGCTGGCAATGAAACATCCCGAACGCTACGGGGCGGTTGTCGATCTGTCCGGTGGTATTGGCTGCAGCGTTGACTCTGACTACTTTGGACAGGAAATGAGGGACCTGGCACATATCCGGCGTCTGGCTGCCGCATTTGGTGACCCGGCATCCGCTGTTGACGGTGAATGGGATATTGGACGCTGCGCCCGACGCAATCTGGCTGATGGTAAACAAATACCACCCCTGTATCTCGCTGTAGGCGAGGCGGATTTCATCCGGGACGTTGTCCGACGGGACCGGGATGCCCTTAAGGCGCTTGGTATTCCCGTACACTATGAGGAAGCACCGGGTCTTGGACATGAATGGGCGTTCTGGGATGCTTATGTAAAAAAAGCATTATACGAATGGCTGCCGCTTAAACGGACAGCTGTCGGGGAGGCGTGAGCGCATGTTGAGAGAGACGACAACTGAAAATGGACGGGTATTGGGCATCCCCGCAGCTGACCCGCGCATTACAGCATTTAAGGGAATTCCCTTTGCCGCGCCGCCGGTGGGAGATCTCCGCTGGCGGGCGCCGCAGCCGGCACCTGACTGGAACGGTGTCCGGGACTGTGCCCGGTTTGGACCCATTTCAATGCAGGAGACACCGGGCGTGAGGGGAGGATTCTATGACAGGGAATGGCATGTGGATCCTGATATTCCCATGGGCGAGGATTGCCTGTATCTGAACATCTGGACACCGGCAAAAACTGCGGAGGAACGGTTGCCGGTCATGGTCTGGATTTTCGGTGGCGGCATGACCTGCGGCTATCCGGCTGAAATGGAATTTGATGGTGAACGCCTGGCAAGACGTGGTGTGGTACTGGTTTCGGTCAACTATCGCCTGAATGCCTTTGGATTCCTGGCGCATCCGGAGCTGACACAGGAGGCGAGTGCTCGTGGCGAGATTGGCACCAATTTTGGACTGCTTGACCAGCAGGCTGGCATTCGCTGGGTGAAACGCAATATTGCCAATTTCGGTGGTGATCCGGAGAACATTACGGTGTTTGGGCAGTCAGCCGGCGGACGCAGCACCTGGATGCAGGTCACCTCGCCGACAAACCGCGGCCTGTTCGGCAAGGCGATTGTGCAGAGCGGTGCTCTTGACAGTGGCATAGCCGTCTACCCTCAGCTCGCGGATGCCGAACGTGAGGGGACAGAGTTTCTTAAAATGCTTGGCGTGCAGTCTATCGCTGAGGCACGCAGATGTCCGGCTGAGCATGTTCTGGCATCTGCCCTTGCCTGTCGGCCATTCCGCTGGGGACCGATTATTGATGGGACATTCCTGCCGGAATCTCCGGTTAAGACCTTTGCCTGCCACCGGGAGAATGATGTCATTATTATGGCAGGTGATACGGTAGATGAGGTGCGTGGATTGCGTCCGGCGAGGACTGTCGATGAATTCCGCACAAAGATGGCAGGCCATTACGGGACGGATTGGCCTGTATTTGACCGCCTGACCGGTATCAGGGACGAGTCGGATCTGAACCGCTACTATGAGAGCCCGGCGTTTAACACGTTTGAAATCGGCAACCACTATGCCGCAGCCAAGCGGATGGAGTGCGGGGGCAAGCCGGTTTATCTGTATCGCTTCAATCCCGGGATTCCAGGTGATGATGCAGGATCCTTTCATTCCTCAGATCTGTGGTTCGTATTTGAAACACTGGCCAAATGCTGGCGCCCGTTTAAGGGTGTTCACTACGATCTGGCCCGGCGCATGTGCAATTATTGGACCAATTTCGCAAAGTACGGCGATCCCAACGGCCTCGATAATGACGGCAAGCCCATGCCGGCGTGGCAGCCTGTGGGACCAGAGGGCATGAACGTCATGATGCTGGGAGAGGAACAGTTTACCGTGCGCGAAAAAACGGATCCCGTACTGACCTTTGAAATGGATCGGCTGGATCGACTGAACCGGTAACCGGAAAGGACAGATACAGAGATGAAACAATGGCTGATCAGGGACAGAGCCTTTTACAAAAGAGCGGCCATTTTGGCAACACCGGTGGTGGTACAGAGCATGATTACGATCGGCGTCAACATGCTGGATACCATTATGCTGGGTGCCTTTGGTGAATTGCAGCTTTCTGGCTCTTCTCTGGCCAACAGTTTCATCAGCATCTATCAGATTCTGTGCATGGGCATTGGCGGCGGCGCCGCCGTACTTACAGCCCAGTACTGGGGAGCGAACGATCCCCGTTCTGTACGGCGCATCCTGACCCTGATGCTGCGCATCAGCATCACGATAGCGCTGCTCTTCACGGCGGCCGTGCTGCTGATCCCGGAGCAGGTCATGCGGATGTATACGGATGATCCTCTGATTATCGCCAACGGCGTGATCTACTTCCGCTTTGTAGCACCCACGTTTCTGCTGACAGGTATTTCGCTGACAACCAGTATTGTTTTTCGGTCCGTACATGAGGTGCGCCTGCCTCTTTTTACTGCCATCCTGTCCTTTTTTACTAACCTGTTTTTCAACTGGGTTCTGATCTTTGGACACTTTGGCCTGCCTCAGATGGAAATTGCCGGCGCGGCGCTGGCGACTACCATTGCACGAACCATCGAAACGCTGGTCGTTGTAGGCTTCCTGCTGCGTATAGACAGGCGCATTCAGTATCGTCTCCGCCATTTTCTGGCGCCCTGCAGCAGTTATCTGCGAACTTACCTGCGCTACAGTGTGCCGGTGATCATCTCCGACTTTCTCCTTGGACTGGGAAATACGGCGGTTACCATGATTATCGGACATCTCGGTGCATCGTTTGTGACAGCCAATGCCATTGTGGCCATGATTGTCCGCCTTTCAACGGTATTTAACTCCGGTTTGGCCAGCGCAGGCAGTATTATGACC
>JAFSZW010000046.1 GCA_017458865.1 Clostridia bacterium | reverse complement strand
GTTTCTGCCGGGTCTTCAAGGATCTGCCTGACCGGCAGATCAATGTGCCGCTTGGCTTTGCAACAGGAACGGTATTCGACCGCGAAACAGTACGGACAACGCTGATTCCGGCCATGCTCGCCCTGCCAAAGGACGGTGACGGGCAGCCGCTCTCCGGATACAGTCCCCGGAACATCTTCGCCCGGGAACTGCTCTCGGGTGTTCGGTTTCGGGAAGATATCCGCTATGCTGAGGACCTGCTGTTCATCGTAACGGCCTATCTGAACGCGGACCGGGTCACGGCGGTAGATGAGGCATACTATCATTACCGGTTTTACGAAGGCAGCGTGACCAAGCACTACAGTGCCCATATTCCAGAGTCGCTTGAAAGATCCAATGACGCACTGGCTGAGCTGCTTCAGGACATTCCGGAATGTGCACCGAGAATGGAGATCCGTCGGCGGAAAACAGCGGTGGATGCGGTCCGGAACTGCTGTGCCGGACAGACACCGTTTTCATTTCCATCTCGTGTGCGTTTCATCCGGGAATATATGCGAAGGCCGGATATCCGCGGACTGTTTAAAGGCTTTTCCCTGAGCGGTCTGTCCACGCACACGGCAGTCCGCCTGGGCCTCATGAAATACCGTATGGCGTTTCTTTCTGCACTGCTGTATTCAACCATATTCAGGCAGCGCGTCTAATTCAATCAAGAGGAGAATCACTATGTACCGACTGAGCAAGCATTTTCTGTTATCTGTCTGTGTCCTGTGTCTGAGCCTTTTCTGTCTGCTTCCTGCCATGGCGGATAAGGCGCCGGTCAATATGGAAATTCCGCCGGCGATTAATCCGGCGGAAATCACGACGAATCCGTACGAGCTCTATGATCTTACCTTCCCGGAGGATATGCCGGAAACAGCCCGCCTGTTCGTCCTGACGGCCAGAGCTCAGTTTGAACGTCATCCATTTGAGCTGCTGCCCAAGAACAACGAGTATACCATCTGGTATTACCATGACAACCGGGAAATCGGCTGGTGCTCGGTCTTTCAGATCTGGTGCGCCTATCACAGCGGCATGACCCTGGTTCGCTGGAATCAGGAGGATACGCTGTCACCGACAGACTGCCTATCTGCCATGGAGGGGCGGGTCGGCAATGTGTACAAGGCATTTGACCGGCGCGGCCGCTGGATGGACGCGACGGCAGGCGCCGTTCCGAGACCCGGTTACCTGATTATCTATGGTGTGCGCGGTTCCACGCCCTATACCCATATTGCCATTGTCGAGAGCGTCACGGACATGGGCGGCGGGGTATATGAGCTGACGACGGTGGAGGGCAATCTCGGCTCCAGAATCCGCCGGATGAATTACCGCTACAGCACTGCCCCGAAACAGAAGTATGTCAATATGTCAGCCATTCCGGAAAATGAAATCCGACGCGAAAACTGCCAGTATAAGCTGCAGTCCACAGACTGGTATGTGACCGGTTTCTGCAAAACTTGGTAACACCAGCAATCCCTGCGCAGCCTGATTCCGGGGAAACAAATGTCTGACGACGTTTAAACGTCATTGCTGCATTCAAAGACTCAAATCCGACAAGTTCACCATCTTGGGGGCGTGCTGAGTGATATGGTCAATGGCCTCGTTGCTGTAAACGGCGATGAGATGGTGGGTACCGTAGTCCATCTGATCTGTGAAATGCTGAATGAAGATGACCCAATGTGGGGCAAGAGGGAATTAGCAATCCCGCAGGCTATTCTTAACCTGCGGGATAAGTTTGAGAGGAAAATCAGGTTTCTGGCAAAAATGTCATAAAGCATCAAGACTGTTGATGAACAGCCATGGAAAGATGCGGGGATCAGGAAGACAGTAGTCAGGAACTTTTATGGCAGCTTTCATGTGGACGATGATGAAATGGTGGCAAAAGCGAATGCTGCCATCTGTACAGGGCGCAATCTGACCAAACAGATGACGGACCGCAAAATGGAATAGCGATAAGTACACAGCGTGGGATGAAGCATCCTGGAGAAATCCAGGGTGCTTTTTCATCCTCTGAGGCGGAAACAACTATAGAAAATGTCGATATTATCAGATTCAGACGTGAGCATGTTTGAACCCAAAAGCAGATATGTCTGAAGCTACCTGACATGCACCGGGAAGAGCAGCAAAGACTTTCTTCTTTAC
>JAFSZW010000529.1 GCA_017458865.1 Clostridia bacterium | reverse complement strand
CTTGATGCCGGTTTCCAGCATTTCCGTAGAGGTTTCCTGCTCATCATAGGACGGAGGATCCCGATGAATCGGCCACCGCTCCACATCCTCGGGAGCCGGCTGATTATCCACCGGTTCACCAAGCAGATTAAAGATACGGCCAAGACACTTTTCACCCACCGGAACGGTGATTGAGCTTCCGGTGTCCACCGCCTCTGTGCCGCGAACCAGACCGTCGGTACTGCTCATGGCAATGCAGCGAACCACATCATCACCGATATGCTGCGCAACCTCAGCCACAATACGTCGGTCTCCGCTGCGTACCTCAACGGCATTCAGCAGCTGCGGCAACTGGCCATCTTCAAATTTTATATCCAGCACCGGACCAATAACCTGGTCAACGGTGCCGACATTTCCCTTTGCCATAATGTCGCTCCTTTACAGGCATCATGTTGTCATTTGCCTGCGATGCTTTGTCTGAGGCCTGAGCCGGAACGTCTCTGTCGCTGTGTGACAGGATCACGCCTTTACAGGCCTCATGCTTATCTCTTGTCGGAGTGGTCAAACCCCTGTCTCAGGCGCAGAGCCACTCCATCCGGGTTCATGATCAAAGCCCGCTGCCCGGAAAGGCCCGGGCAAACTGCCGGTCCTGGTCAGGAACCCTTCATCCTTATCCCTTAATCAGTGCTCTGCACCGGCAACAATTTCCGTAATTTCCTGTGTAATGGCACCCTGACGCGCACGGTTGTAACGCAGACTCAGATCTTCAATCATTGCGGATGCATTTTTGCTTGCCGCATCCATCGCTGTACGCCGTGCACCAAGTTCGCTGGCCACAGACTCACACATGGCACCGTAGATCATACCGGAAATATAGTGCGGAACAATCGCATCATAGACCGCATTGGCACTCGGCTCATAAAGGACAAGCGGCTCAATGCCTTTTTCTGTCTGTTCCTTCTTTTCTTCCCTGTAATCGACCAGCGGCAGAAGCTGCACAGAATCCGTTGTCTGGGTCAGAAGCGACACGAAACGTGTATAGATGACACTTACCCGGTCAAACTCACCTGCCAGATATCCCTTTGTAATCAGGCGTGCAAGCTCAAAGCAGTCGCCGACCATAATCCCGGCTGCCTCAACAAACGCATCCGTGACTATATCGGCACCTCTGCGCTGAAAATACTCATAGGCCCTTTTTCCGATGGGAATAATGCAGGTCTTGATGGGATCCTCCCGAACCAGCGCTTCATAATACCGGAAAACGTTGCTGTTGTATCCGCCCGCAAGTCCGCGGTCACCGGCGATCACGATCAGACACTGACGCTCAATGGTCCGTCTGACCTGATAAGGTGAGGAAAAGTCCGTCGTGGAATCCTCAATCCTGTCCATCGTATCGCGCAGTGCAGAAAAATACGGATAAGCTCTTTCCTCACGCTCTTTTGCGCGACGCAGCTTGGAGGAGGCAACCAGCTCCATTGCCTTCGTGATTTGCATGGTGCTTTCCACGCTTTTGATGCGCAGTTTGATATCCTTCATGGATGCACCGGCCATGTCAAATCCCTCCCTTTACTTTGCCAGAAAGTCTTTCGTATAATCCGTCAGCGCTCTGACCAGCTTATCCTCGGTCGCTTTTTCAAATTTACCGGTCGTCCGGATCTCATTCAGCACATCCTGATGCTGCGAATCCAGTCTGGCATACAGGCCCTGCTCATACTGTGCAACACGATCAACCGGCACTTCTTTCAGGAAATCGTGCGTGACGGCATAGATAATACAGACCTGCTTTTCAACCGGCACCGGTGAATTCCGTCCCTGCTTCAGCACTTCCACCACGCGTTCGCCCTGAGCCAGACGCGCTTTTGTATCCGCATCCAGATCCGATCCGAACTGGGCAAAGGACTGCAGTTCACGATACTGGGAATAGATCAGTTTGAGTGAACCGGCCACCTTCTTCATTGCCTTGAT
>JAFSZW010000528.1 GCA_017458865.1 Clostridia bacterium | reverse complement strand
TTCCGCCGTACCATACCGGTAAGACCGGTGAGTGGTACAAGGGCACTGCCAATGCCATTTATCAGAACATCCCGTTCATTGAGCAGTGGGATCCTGACTATGTTCTCGTGCTCTCCGGTGATCACATCTACAAGATGGATTACAACGCGATGCTGCGGGCACATATCGAAAAGGGCGCTGACCTGACCATCGCCGTACGTGAGGTCCCGTGGGAGGATGCATCCCGCTTCGGTATCCTCAATACCGATGAGACCGACCGGATTGTAGAGTTCGAGGAGAAGCCGGCTCATCCGAAGAGCAACAAGGCGTCCATGGGCGTCTACATCTTCACCTGGTCCAAGATGCGCAAGTATCTCGAGCTGGATGAGGCAAACCCGAATTCCGAAAACGACTTCGGAAAGAACATCATCCCCGCTATGCTCGATTCCGGTGAAAGCCTGTACACGTACACCTTCGAAGGCTACTGGAAAGACGTCGGAACCATCGAATCCCTCTGGGAGTCCAACATGGATCTCCTGACGCTGCCGATGCCCATCGACCTGTCCGACAAGCGCTGGCGCATCTATGCCCGGAATCCGGGTATGCCGCCGCACCACATCGCCAAGGGTGGCAAGGTCATCAACTCCCTGATCACCGAAGGCTGCGAGGTCAAGGGTGTCATCAACCACTCCGTCCTCTTTGCCGGTGTCACCGTTGACGTCGGGGCTGAGGTGACGGATGCCGTTATCATGCCTGGCGCTGTGATTGAACGCGGTGCTGTTGTCCGCCGTTCCATAGTCGCCGAGAACGCCGTCATCAAGGCAGGCGCCATCGTCGGTGAGGAAACCGGCAATATCGCGGTTGTTGGTCCTGGCGCGACCATTGCCGCAGGCGAAACCGTTGCAGCAGGCGTCCAGATTGACGCCGATGCACAGTAAGGAGGTACCGATTTATGAAAGACGTAATGGGTCTTATCGTAACCGGTGAAAACGATATTCATCTGGGTGAACTTACCAGTCAGCGTGCGGTTGCCGCGTTGCCGATTGCCGGCCGCTACCGCGTCATTGACTTCCAGCTCTCCTCCATGGTGCATACCGGCATCAAGAACGTCGGCATCATCACGCAGAAGAACTATTCCTCACTCATGGACCACGTCGGCTCCGGACGTGAGTGGGATCTCCACGGCAAACAGGGCATGGTCATCCTGCCGCCGTTCCTGACCAGGGAGAACATGGGCGTTTATACCGGCCTTCTGGATGCGCTCAAGTCCAACACCAACTTCCTCTCCCGCTCCAAGCAGGAGTATGTAGTGCTGACCAACTCCCATACCATCTACAACATGGATTTCTCCGATGCGCTTCGCGCCCATGTTGCAAAGAATGCCGACATCACGGTGCTCTACAGCCGCAACAAGGCCAGCGGCGTTGATGGCGATGATACCTACTTCACCGTCAATGAGGATGGCAAGATTGTCGGTATGGAAATCGGCGCGCTGGCACCGAAGGGCGATGCCGCGAGCCTCAAGATTTACATCACCAAGCGCGAGCTGCTCCGTCAGCTGACTGAGCAGGGCGCTGCCAACGGTCTGCACGACTTCGAGCGGGATATCCTGCAGCGGAGCGTCAACGATGGCTCTCTTGCCATCTATGGCTTCGAGTATGACGGCATCGCGTGGCAGATCGATTCCATTCAGTCCTACTTCAACTTCAACATGGCTATGCTCGACAGCGAGTTCCGCCACAACCTGTTCCCGGTCGAGCGTCCGGTCTATACCAAAGTCCGTGATGATATGCCTGCCCGCTACATGGGTGAGAGCGAGTGCGACAATTCCCTGATCGCCAATGGCTGCCACATCGAGGGTACGGTTATCAACTCCATCCTGTTCCGTGGTGTCAAGATTGCACGCGGCGCTGTCGTGAAGAATTCCATCGTCATGCAGGACGCTCAAATTCAGGAAGGGGCCGATATCGACCACTGCATCCTGGACAAGCAGAGCGTTATCCGCCGCAACGGCCGCCTCATCGCGCCGGCCGCTTACCCGATCGTCATCGCGAAAAATGTTGTCATCTGATATGACACTGCTGAGGAGGGCACTGCCCTCCCTAGCTTAAACAAGGAGGAGTCTTTATTATGAAACTGTTGTTCGCCGCGTCTGAATGCGTCCCTTTTGTTAAAACCGGGGGTCTTGCCGACGTTGTCGGTGCTCTTTCTCCCGTTCTCAAGAACCGCGGTGTTGACGTCCGCGTCATCCTGCCGCTGTATGCAGAGATCCCGGAGACATTCAAGGCTCAGATGAAGCTTGAGTGTGAGTTTGAGGTTATCCTTTGCTGGCGCAAGCAGTACTGCGGCATTCGTTCCCTGGAGTATCAGGGTGTCACATTCTACTTCGTCGACAATGAGTACTACTTTGGCCGTTCCTACATCTATGGTCTCGGCGGTGATGAATATGAGCGCTTCGGATTCTTCTCCCGTGCGGTCATTGACGCCATCAAGCTGATTGACTTCCAGCCCGATGTCATCCACTGCCATGACTGGCAGACCGGTATGATCCCGGCGCTGCTCAAGATCCAGTACAGCCAGTACGACTTCTATCAGAACATCAAGACCGTCTTCACCATCCACAACCTGCAATATCAGGGCATCTTCCCGATCAAGCCGGTTCAGGATACGCTCGGATTCGGCGATGATCTGTTCACCTCAGACAAACTTGAGTGCTACGGCTGCGCCAACTATCTCAAGGCCGGCCTCGTCTACGCTGATGAGCTCACCACCGTTTCTCCCAGCTATGCCGAGGAAATTCAGACTGCCTTCTACGGCGAACGCCTCGATGGTCTCCTCCGCGCGCGCAAGGATCAGCTCGTTGGTATCCTGAACGGTATCGATGTTGATGACTACGCACCTGAAAAGGACCCGCAGATCTATGCGAACTTTGATCCGTTCCACCTGGGCGGCAAGGAAGAGTGCAAGGCCAGGCTCCAGGAGGAACTGGGGCTTGAGGTCAAGGCGGACGTACCGCTCGTCGGCATCATCTCCCGTCTGTCCAATCAGAAGGGCTTTGACCTGATCGAGTGCGTCATCCGCGAGCTCATGGCCACCGGCATTCAGCTGGCCGTCCTCGGTGTTGGCGAAGCCAAGTACACCAATCTGTTCTCCTGGGCAGAGACCGAGTATCCCGGCCGCATCGCCACCCGCTTTGCCATGGACCATCAGCTGGCACACCGCATCTACGCCGGCGCCGACATGTTCCTCATGCCGAGCCAGTTCGAGCCCTGCGGCCTCAGCCAGATGATCTCCCTGCGCTACGGCACCATCCCGATCGTCCGCGAGACCGGCGGCCTGCGTGACACCGTCCTCTCCTACAACAAGTTCACAGATCAGGGCAACGGCTTCACGTTCTTCAACTATAACGCGCACGACATGCTCTATACCGTCCGCCGCGCTGTTCACTACTACACGAACAACCGCGAAGTCTGGTACAAGCTCATTGTCCGCGGCATGATGGGCGATTACAGCTGGTACACCTCTGCCGGCAAGTACATGGACCTTTATGAGTCCCTGAAGCGCC
>JAFSZW010000527.1 GCA_017458865.1 Clostridia bacterium | reverse complement strand
CCCGGCGGTCTGCCGGCCGGTGTCGGTGCCAACGTTGTCAGTACCCGTACCTGCTATGCGACTTACCAGGCCTGTTATGAAGGCAAGCCGGTGATCGAGCGTATCGTGACGGTAGCCGGCAGTGCCATGGGTGGTACCAGCAATGCGCTGACACGCGTGGGAACTCCTTTCGGATATCTAGCCG
Source organism: Clostridia bacterium (assembly GCA_017458865.1). Taxonomy (GTDB): domain Bacteria; phylum Bacillota; class Clostridia; order Christensenellales; family Aristaeellaceae; genus Ventricola. The sequence goes on along the minus strand of JAFSZW010000527.1, from coordinate 2,004 downwards.
AGCAGTGCGGCGGATTTGTAAAGACACCCAAAAAGATCGTGCTCGGGGGCCCGATGATGGGTATCTGCGCCACGAGCTTTGACGCGCCGACGATCAAGGGCACGGCAGGCGTCCTGTTCTTCACGGAAGATGAGGACCGCAACATCGATGATCCTCACTGCATCCGCTGCGGTAAGTGCATCACGGTCTGCCCGATGAATCTGGAGCCTGTCTTCATGTACATGTACTACAGCAAGGGCGATTTCGAGAATATGGAGAAATACCATATCATGGATTGCTTTGAATGCGGCAGCTGTTCCTTCAACTGCCCGGCCAGAATGCCGCTGACGCACGCGTTTAAAACAGCAAAACTCATGTTCCAGGCCAAAGCCATGAAGGAAAAAGCGGAGGCAGAAGCCAAAGCAGCAAAGGAGGCCCAGAAATGAGCGAAACAAAAGAAAGAATCGTTCTTGATGTAGCGTATCAGCCGCAGGTCAGGATCGCGACTGATACCCGCCGCCTGATGCTGGACGTGATCATCGCTCTTTGCCCGGCTGCGATCTGGGGCATCATCCAGTTCGGATGGAACGTTCTGCTCCTGATCGTCAGTTCTGTCTGTTCCGCAGTGTTCTTTGAATGGGCATATCGGAAGCTGATGAAAAAGGAAGACAGCATCGGCGATCTTTCCGCCTGTGTTACCGGTCTGCTGCTGGCGCTCGTTCTTCCGGCTTCCGCACCTTGGTGGATCCCAGTCGTCGGCAATCTGTTTGCCATCTGCGTGGTGAAGCAGCTTTACGGCGGTATCGGCAAAAACTTCCTGAACCCGGCTCTTGCCGCCCGCGCATTTCTGCTGGCGTCATATGCTACCATCATGGGCACGTATTCGATCCCCAAAGCCCTGCAGGCTGTTGACGGCGTTTCATCGGCAACTCCGCTGACATATATGTTTGGCGACTCGGCCATGCCTGCGTACTACAACGTGAGAGCGATCTTCCTCGGAACGACAACAGGCTGCATCGGTGAGATCAGCGCGCTGCTGATCCTGGCAGGCGGAATCTATCTGCTTGCTCGGAAAGTGATCTCCTGGCGGATCCCGGTCTCCTTCATCGGAACGGTAGCGCTTCTGACGCTGATCTTTGGTTATCACGGTCTGGATCGCGGCGGATGGATGATCTACAATGTCTGCTGCGGCAGTGTCCTGTTCGGCGCCTTCTTTATGGCGACCGATTATGCCACGAGTCCTGTTACGTTGAACGGCCAGCTTCTGTATGGCTGCGGCTGCGGTATTCTGACGGTTCTGATCCGTTATTTCGGCGGATTCCCCGAAGGAACAACGTATGCCATTCTGATTATGAACCTTTGCACATGGGCGATCGATAAGGGATTCCACCGTCATCAGTTCGGTGTGTCCAAGGAAGACATTGCGGCTCAGAAAGCGGCAAAGAAGGCAGCAAAGGAGGCAGCGAAATGAATAAGATCCTGAAGCTTGCTCTTGTTCTCTGCGTGATCTGCGCAATCGTTGCCGGTGTCCTCGGTGTCGTCAATGAGGTCACCAAAGACCGGATCTGGCAGCAGCAGAATGCAGCTACCATTGCTGCCTATGCAGTAGTTCTTCCCGCGGATGGCTACGAAGACATGGAATTCGACAAAGCAGCCTATCCGACGGTAGAGTCTGTCAATAAAGCTGATAACGGGAACGGATATGTTGTTGTATCCACATTTTCCGGCGCACAGGGCACCATCACCATGGCGACCGGTGTTGATACCAATTATGAATGCACCGGTATCTCCATTATCGAGCATTCCGAAACCTCCGGTCTTGGTGCCAACGCGGCGAGTTCTTCGGATGTCGGCGTGAAGTTCCGTGCTCAGTTTGTCGGCCAGGGAGAGGATATCGCACTGAGCAAAAACGGCGGCTCCATTGACGCTCTCACCGGTGCGACGATTACCTCGACCGCAGTCACAAATGCTGTTGCAACCTCGATTCAGGTTGTAAAATCGTTGGGTTAAGGAGGATGGCAGTAT
>JAFSZW010000526.1 GCA_017458865.1 Clostridia bacterium | reverse complement strand
GCCGGCATATACCGTGTCACCCTCCCGAACGTCAACCGTCCTGACGGTGCCGCCGATCGGCGCCAGACTCGTCTCCGTGCTGAGCGCCTTTGCTACACCGTCCATATACACCGTATCCGCAGCTGCAGCAGTGCAGAGCAAAAGTACAAGGATTAGTGTCAGACAGACAGTTTGATTTATCTTCATTAGTAGTCTCCTTCCCACTGCTTTACGCTGCACGCAGCGCATCTATCGGGTTGAGCTGCGAGGCCTTCCTGGCCGGTGCCCAGCCAAAGCCAATGCCTACCAGACCAGAGAATCCGACACCGAGCGCTATGGCGCTCCAGGAAAGCACAAACGTGACGTTCATTGCCCGGCAGAGCATGATGGACACGGTGACCCCCAGGACAGCCCCTATGGCGCCGCCGAGCGTTGAAAGAATAAACGCCTCAATCAGAAACTGCATCTGAATCATGTTCGGCTCCGCGCCGAGCGCCTTTCTGAGGCCGATTTCAATCGTCCGCTCCGTCACGGATACCAGCATCATGTTCAAGATGCCGATCCCCCCGACCAGCAGTGAAATACCTGCTATGCCTGCCAGCATGGTGGTCATCATGGAGGTGATCTTGTTCAGTGAATCCATCAGGATGGCCATGTTGATGACGGTAAAGATGTCATTATCGTCACGCCCGTTGAAGATCCGGGTCAGGGTCTCCTTGGCCGCCTCTATGGTCTCCTCCTGCCTGTCCGTATCCGCCACATAGATCTCTATCGATTTGATGTATGCCGTCCTGCTCATCTGCATGGCCGTCGTATAGGGCACAATGCACTTCTCCTTGCCGTTATCCCCCATCGCCTGCGTCATGACATCATTGTCATTGTCCGTTGACAGAACGCCGATAACCGTAAAGGTGTGCCCGTCAAGCGTGAGCGTCTGCCCCAGAGGATCATGCCCGTAAAACAGCTGTTCCTGCAGTCCCTGCGAGATAATGCACACGCGCGCCCGCTGCGTCTCATCAAGTATGCTGACTGGGCGTCCTCTGACCACCATTTTCATATTATGCCTGAAATAGACCGTGTTCCGGCCCTCAATAATGACCTCGTCCGTCCACTCAGTGCCATGACGGGCCACCGTATCATTCTGCATGGAGATGGAAATGCCGGTCACATTATCAAGCTTTTCAAGCTCAGCCAGATCTCCCTGTGTGAGTCCCGGGCGCAGCTCCGTCCCCGTGACAGACACGCTGAACTTCCCTGTTCCCATATCGGCAAACTGACTGGTGATCTCGCCGGTCACGCCGCTTACCGTTGTAATCATTGCAATGACGGCAGCCACGCCGATAATGATGCCCAGGATGGTCAGGAACGTGCGCATCTTGTTGTTCAGGATATTGCCGACGGACATCCTGATATTCTCCCGGAGCATGGTGAGCCGGGCCTTAATCATACTCGCTCACTCCCTCCGTCAGGACGCCGTCCAGAATGTTGACGATGCGTCTGGCATGCCTGGCAATCGCCAGATCATGCGTGATCATGATCACTGTCCTGCCCTCATCATTGAGTTCCTGGAACAGCTCCATGACCTGCCGGCCTGTCGCCTGATCCAGTGCGCCAGTGGGTTCATCTGCCAGGAGGAGCGTCGGATTGACCGCCAGTGCTCTGGCAATTGCAACGCGCTGCTGCTGTCCGCCGGAGAGCTGGTTCGGATAATGATGCATCCGGTCCGCCAATCCGACCCGGATCAGCATTTTCCGTGCCAGCTGCCGCCGCTTATCAAGGCCCATGCCCGCATAAATCAGCGGCAGCTCCACATTCTCCATGGCATCCATCCGCGGCAATAGCTGAAACTGCTGGAAAACAAACCCGATTTCATGGCACCGGATCTGGGACAGCTGGTGCTGGTTCAGGCTGCCGATCTTCCGGTCTTTCAGGATGTACTCCCCTGAGGTCGGCGTATCCAGACATCCGATGATGTTCATCATGGTCGATTTACCGGAGCCGGAGGGCCCCAGGATGGAGAGAAATTCTCCCTCCTCAATATCAAGGTTCACATGTTTCAGAACCATCTGGTCCTCATCGCCGACGTGATACGTTTTCACAATATCACGCATGGAAAAATACGTCGACATGCTCACCTCACCGGTTCCCGTTCATCCTGCGGGAGGATCCGCCGAACGTCCTCACCAGGTCTTCAAGGCTGGTATCGCGGTCGACATAATAGACGGTTTCTCCCTCGGCAAGTCCGTCTTTGATTTCCACCATGATCCCATCTGTCAGACCGGTATCCACCTGGCGCATGGCCTGTCCGCCTTTTCCATCCGAGACAAGTACATACGCCTCATTCTGCTCGGTAAACTGGAGTGCCTGCGCATGGACCACGACCACATCATGAACAGACTGCCTGACCAGCAGCGCCTCAACCTGCATGCCGGGCAGAATGTCCGGCGATGTCTCAACCTGAACCGTTGCCGTGTAATAGGCGATCTGCCCGCTGGTATCCGCCTGCTTGTTGAGCGCTGTAACAGTACCCTCGCAAACCCGGTCCAGCGCGGTAACGGTCACCTCAACCCGGGACCCGATGGATACCGCATCCACGTCATATTCGTCTATGGAGATCTCAACTTCCAGACGGTCAAGATTCATAATCACTGCGATCGTCTGACCGCTCTCCATGTAGTCCCCTTTGTGAACCGGGAGTGCTGTGAGTTCACCGGCAATATCCGACTTATAGGTTGTCCCGTCCTCCATTCGGACGATGCGCTCTCCCTTGCCAACCGTCTGATTGGCTGCCGCATAGACATCCCTGACAGTGCCCGCACTCTCCGCCGTTATCGTTTCCGCATTTGGCGCCTTGATCTCACCGGTAAAACTGTATTTTGCCTCGACAGATCCCACTGCCGCCGTTTCTTCCCTGTACTGAACCGTTCCGGTATTCCTGTTTCGCATGATATAGAAACCGGCCGCTGCAAGCAGCACCAGTACGATGATGACCACAACCCGGCTGGCGCCGCTTTTCCTGTTTCCCGCCATTCGCTCTTCCCTTTCCGCCTGAGCATCCCAGGCAGCCTGGCAATGCAGGGTGCTGCCCTGGCACAATCTTTATTTCTGCTCAGGCTGTATATGTATGCCCGATTATACATCCTGTGCCGCCTGCTGAACAGGGGCATTTCATTCCCGGTCAGTGACAGCGCGAAACAGACGTCCAATCCCGCTATTCCTGTTCGTTTTCCATCTGGTTCCCGGCTACCGGCTCCCGTGCATCTGCTGCCAGGCCAGCCTCTGTCCCTGTCGGCAGTCCCTCTGGTGCATCAGTCGCAGTTTTACCCAGAATACGCTGCGCGGCCTCCATCGCCATTTCATTGCCCTGCTCCGCAGCCCTCAGGTACCATTCGAGTGCCACATTGCTTATCCCGTAATGGTTTTCTATGCACCAGCCGGCCATAAACATCGCATCCGGCGAGCCGGCATCTGCTGCGCGCCTGTACCAGGTATAGGCAAGCTCCGGATTCTCCTCTGTTCCCCTTCCAAACTGATACATCACAGCCAGATTGTACATGCCGCCCGGATTGTTCCGCTCAGCCAGTTTCTGTGCCCAGACAAATGCCTGCTCCGCATTCTCCTTGACTCCATTGCCAAGCAGGTAACAGGTTGCGGTATTGTACATCCCCATTTCATTTCCGGCATTGGCTGCCATGAGAAAATACTGAAACGCCGTTTCAAGATTCTGATCAACCCCTGTACCGGATTCATAGTACAGGCCAACAATGAGCATTGCATCCGCATTCCCTGCCTCGGCTGCGCGCAGATACCAGGCAAACGACTGCTCCAGATCCTCCTCTGTCCCAATGGCATTTCCATAGCAGTTCCCGACTGCCGCCATGGCCGTCGCATTCAATTTTCGTTTCGCCTCATCCTGCTCATCAAACGGCGCGTTTGCCGCCTGCAGAAACCACTTGAATGCAGTCGCCTCATCCTTCTCCGTTCCCATGCCTTCCTTGTAGCAGTAGGCCAGGTACAGCATCGCATCTGCATTTCCTGCCTTGGCAGATACCTCAAGGAACGCCACATCCTCCGGTTCAAAGACATTCTTGCTGCCGATGGACAGGATCGCTGCACCGTAAATGTCATAGGAAAGGGCATCGTTTTCCACATTGACCTTGTGGTTTTCCCACAGCAGGATGCCAACAACCGCGAGGATCACAATGGCCACAGTGCCGGCAGTCAGGGCGACGCGCCGCCTGTGCTGCTTTGCGCGGTTGATCAGGCGGTCAAACCGGATATCCAGCAAAATGGCCGTCAGCCGCAGGAATGCCTTGTTCTTTCCCAGTTCCTGGATGTTTGCACCCAGCAGGTGCTTGTCCTCAACGTTTCGAAGCTCCTCATGATAGCACTCCCGTTCCGGATGATCGCTTTCCGGTTCACCCGCAACGACAAATGGGATGATATACGCTGCACGTCCCAGTGACTTGAAGTACCGGATCTCCTCTCCCACCCATTTCGAGCGGGCACTGTCCGGTGAACAGATCACAATCTGGTACCGCGACTGTTCCATGGATTTCCTGAGCGATTCCTGCAATTCAATCCCCGCCAGATCTGTCTGATCCCTGAACACCCGCAGATGCTTCTCCTCACTGCCGCGTGCCGCACGAATGTCTGCCGGAAGGGCAAAGTGCTCCAGCCTGCGCTGCAGCCAGCGGCCCCATTTCATGTCCCGGTGGCTGTAACTGATAAACGCATCATAGAGGAACTCGTCCATACACATTATCTCCTTACCCGGTCTGCTATGATTGACCGGTACAGGTCTCATTATATTGGGAAGTTCCGGCGGAATCAAGCGCCATTTGAATGGCAGCACAATCCCCGGATGAAATCCGCCCCGTGACAAATGCCGGAGGCTCCGGATGTTTACAGGCTGTCTTAAGCTTGACCCTCATGATCAAATTGCGTAAAATAAGTGCAGACCATTCTGTGCCAGTGCTGTCTGTCCGCCGGATGCTTTCAAAGCCGGCCCATGCGCAGACAGTCAGAGCACCTGACCCCGAACAGGAGGACCCATATGCCACGTTATGATATTGCCATTATCGGCACCGGCCCCGGCGGCGTTTCGGCTGCCATCACCTCTAAAATCCGCAACAAATCCATCCTGCTTATTGGAAGCAAATCCCTGAGTTCCAAGCTGGTCAAGGCACACGCCATTCACAACTATCCGGGTTTCCCGGGCGTTTCCGGTGCGGACCTTGCCAGTGCGCTCAAGGCACACCTGGACAGCATGGAAATCAGCATTACGGAGGACCGTATTGCGAGCATCTATGCCATGGGCGATTACTTTGCACTTCAGGGCGGCAAGGAAATCTACGAGTCTTCCACCGTCATCCTGGCATCCGGCGTTGTTGCCGGCAAGCCGCTGCCCGGTGAGGAAAAGCTCCTGGGGCGCGGTGTCAGTTACTGTGCCACCTGCGATGCCCCGCTTTACCGCGGCAAATCCGCTGCTGTGATCGGTTACAGTAAATCCGAGGAAGCGGAGGCCAGATTCCTCTCTGAGATCTGCAGTGAAGTGCTGTATTTCCCCATGTACCGTGACACACCCGATCTGCCCGAATCCGTGCAGGTTATCCGGGACATCGTCACCTCCATAGACGAGAAGGACGGCAAACGGCTGGTTGTCACGAAGGAAAATGCCTATCCGGCAGACGGTGTCTTCGTCCTGCGCGAGAGCATTTCGCCCGGTCAGCTCGTCCCCGGTCTTGAGCTTGTGGACGGAAACTTCATTAAGGTTGACAGAACCATGTGCACCAGCATTCCCGGATGCTTCGCATGCGGCGATGTCGTAGGTCAGCCTTTCCAGTATATCAAGGCTGCAGGAGAGGGCAACATTGCTGCACTGTCTGCTGTATCCTACCTTGACAAAAAGTAAACTCTGCCTTTATTATTTGGCTGCAAGATATCATCAAAAAGGAGGTTCATTATGGCATTCTGTCCCAACTGCGGCACGCAGATCACCACGGCAGCCAATTTCTGCCCCAACTGTGGTCAAAGCCTGAGCAATGCGACCGTCACTGCAGCAGCTCCCACGGTCCCCGTTATTCCGGCCAGCGCCATCTACCGGGTCATCCTCGTTGACAAGGGCGACTGCACAAAAGCCCTGAGCAAGGAAGTCCTGCGCGATCTGCTTGGCTACACCCTTACCAGTGCAGGTTCACTGATTGACGCCATGCCTGTCGAGATTGCCCGGAACCTGACGCGTCCGCAGGCTGTCTGTATTGCACAGGTGCTCACGGATTACGGCATGAACGCGGCGATCTGTGACAACAAGAACGCATATGTCGACTTCAGCCGGTACGCAACCGGTTCTGTTTTCAGCAGTTCCGGCTCCTTCCTGTCAGATGCTGCCGCCATCCTCGGCACCCTGACAGACATCAACCAGGTGAACAATATTATCCGGTGGGCCCAGCCGAATCCATTCTCCTTCCTGTTTCGTCCTTCTACGAGGCGTACACCTCCGCCCAAGACAGCATGGGGAGCAATCTTTGGCACTCACCGTACTTCAGCGCCGCCACCACCGCCGCCGAGAGCGCCAAAGCCGCCAGTTCCAAATCCGCCCAGGCAGCCCCGGCCGCCGGTAAATACACCGCCGCACCCGCCGGTTAATAACCGTCAGCCGCAGCGGCCGGCAGCACCCAGGCCGCCAGTTCCAAATCCGCCTGTCCACAATCCCGGTCCCGGCGGTCCTCAAACCGCGCCGCGGAAGCACACGACGCCCGTCACCGGACCTGGTGGCATCTACGGGCCGAACGGTCCGCGTCGTCCGTAACCCGAACGACTTTTCTCTGAATTGTCTGTAAACACAGGGCCTCTGCCATAGTGCAGGGGCCTTTAGCTCTTTGTATGCAGTTGTACCGTTCATAAAAGCCCTATAAAATCGGATCCTGACCGTGTCAAAAAAACACAGTGGGCAGCTTGAAATCATTTTGCGATACTGGTAAGATGTGGATGCTGGATATCCGGCTTTCGGCATCGACGTGAAATAATCCCTGTCATGAGGGATACAATGCCCCTCCTGTTCCGTCTGATATGCAGAGGTGTGTGCACCGGGACAGCAGATAGAGACATTTAAATGCCCCTGATGCCGGCTAAACATGATCCTGAGAACAGATGGATATGCAGGAAACCAGCCTCTTGGTAAAGAAGACAGACTGGTTCTACCTGTCAGTCAAAAGAAGTGACTTATTCGTATGAAAAAAATCATTTTGTTTTTCCTCGCCTTCCTGTTGTTCGCCTCACCCTCCCTTGCCCTTACCGGCAACTGGGAGGAAGACATCGTCGCCGTTGCTCAGTCTGAGATCGGCTACGAGGAGAGCCGGACGAATGTCAAGAAGGAAGGGTTTACCACTCACGGCTACACAAAGTATGGCCACTGGTACGGATACGACTACATGGAATGGTGCGTATGTTTTGTTTCCTATTGCGCAAAACACGCAAATATTCCGCTCAATCTGAAGGCCGGCAGCATCAACCAGCTGATCCAGCTTGGGAAGGACTACAACGCATATCTGACAGCAGCCAAGCACGCCCCCGAGAAGGGCGACATCTTCTTCAGGACCAGTGAGGATCCTTATGCAATCCGGGAGAAACTGATCAATCACTGCGGCATTGTGGAAGATGTCAACGATACGATCATCTATACCATTGAGGGGAATGTGGATGGCAAGGTTGTCCGTAAAGTCTATTTCCGCGACGATCCGGTACTCTGCTCATACATCAGCATCTGGAATCCGATGAAAGCCGGCGGGATCAAAGTGGTTGAGGACATCCAGCCGTCAACGGATATCGTGGAGATTATCCTGGAGAGCCAGACGCCGGAGGAAGACGAGTACCTGTTTGACTGATAGTGCCCGGCGGTATTGCCGCCTGAACAATTTGAGACACAGGGACAGCCCCGATACGCGCGGGCTGTCCTTTCATCTTCGGGCTTTCATCTGCTGGATCGAATTTTTCAAAATTGCCTATTGACAAAGCGTTGCCGTCATGATAAAGTTACGCCAGTTAAACCGCTGAAGGAAGAGGAGTAGACAATTCAGCCCCTGTTTTAGAGAGCCGCTGATGCTGGAAATGCGGTACCGGGAGATTGTTGAATGGGCTTCCTGAGGGCTCTGTCAACGGGCATTGCCTTATTAGACAGGGACGGGACGCAGACCCGTTATCAGGCTGCACCGTATGTCAGTACGGGATAAGCGGGCTTCGGCCAATATGAGTGGCACCACGGAAAGATTTTTCCGCCTCATGTTCTGAATCAGAACGTGGGGCGTTTTTCTTTTCTCCCATCCAACGCTTACCCGTATACTTCCCCCCCAATTTATTTATTTCAGGAGGTATACCCATGAAACGCTTTATCACTGTCATCGCTGCACTCGCACTTGTTCTCTTTGTCACCATCGCACTGGCGGATTCCTATACCGTCGGCATCGGCCAGTTCGCCGAGCACGGCTCCCTTGATAACTGCCGTACCGGATTCATTGACGGCCTCGCCTCAGAGGGCATCGTCGAGGGACAGAACCTGACCGTTATGTACGAGAATGCCCAGGCGGATATGGGCATTGCACAGCAGATTGCCGCTCAGTTTGCCGCAAAGCCCGTTGACCTCATGGTCGGCATTGCCACCCCCATGGCACAGGCCTGCTACAACGCTGCAGATGGAAAGATCCCGGTCATCTTCAACGCCGTTTCGGATCCCATTGCCAGCGGTTTTGTGAACGCAGATGGCACCAATGCCGGCAACGTAACCGGTGTATCGGACGCCCTGCCGGTCGCCGCTCAGCTGGCCACCATCCGCGCCATGATGCCGGACGCCAAGACCATCGGCATCCTCTACACCACCTCCGAGACCAACTCCGTTTCGACCATCGAGACCTACAAGTCTCTGGCCGGCGATTACGGATTCACTATTGCTGAGATGGGCATCACCACCTCCGCTGACATCCCGCTTGCGCTTGACGCGCTGCTCCCCAAGGTTGACTGCCTGAGCAACCTCACGGACAACACGGTTGTCCAGGCCCTGGCGCTTGTGCTGGATAAGGCCAATGCTGCCGGCAAGCCGGTCTTCGGTTCCGAAATCGAGCAGGTCAAGAGCGGCTGCATTGCTGCGGAAGGCCTTGACTACATCCAGCTCGGCAAGCAGTGCGGCATCATGGCTGCAAAGGTGCTGAAGGGCGAGACCACTGCAGACGCTATCCCCTATGAGATCATCACGGAACCCAGCCTCTACATCAATCAGGCTGTGCTTGACGCGTTTGGCATCACGCTCGACGGCGATCTGGCCGCCCGTGCAAACAGCGTCGAATAACCCGCATTTGCAGGATCACAGGAACAGGGGCAGCAATGCCCCTGTTTTACCCGTTTTTCATTAACAATCATCATACTGGAGGAACAGCTTCATGGCTCAGGTAATAGGCGTACTGGAGCAGGGATTCATCTACGCCATCTTGGCACTTGGCGTCTACATTACTTTCCGCATACTGGATTTCCCGGACATGTCCGTGGATGCTACGTTTCCAATGGGCGCCGCCGTTACGGCCATCATGATCTCAAACGGCGTCCATCCCTGGCTCACGCTGCCGGCTGCCATGGTCTGCGGCGCAGTCGCCGGAACCATCACGGGGCTTATCCACGTTAAACTCCATGTGCGCGACCTGCTGTCCGGCATCATCGTCATGACCGGCCTGTACTCCATCAACCTGCACATCGCCGGCAGGGCCAATGTGCCTCTGTTCAGCTTTGACACCATGTTCAAAAACACGTTTGTCACAGGCCTGCCGGCCGGCATGCAGACCTATTTCCCTGTCGTGCTCCTGTTCCTTCTCGCGCTCTTTTGCAAGTTTCTCATGGATCTTTACCTTGCAACCCGTTCCGGATTTCTGCTCAAGGCAACCGGCGATAACCCGACACTCGTTGCCTCGCTCGCCGAGGACAGCGGCAAAGTCAAGATTCTGGGCCTTGCCATTGCAAACTCACTGGTTGCCCTTTCCGGTTCTGTCATGTGCCAGTACCAGCGGTATTTTGACATTTCCATGGGTACAGGCACGCTGGTTCTGGCCGTAGCCTCCGTCATCCTCGGTATGCAGCTCATGCGTGGCCTGCGGCATCTCCGTGCCACCACTGCCGTCATTGTCGGGTCCGTCCTCTACAAAGGCTGCGTTGCCCTGGCACTTTCCCTGGGCCTTTCACCCTTCGATCTCAAGCTCATTACAGCAGTCCTGCTGCTCATCATCATCGTGGTCGGCGGAAAGAACAGGAAGGTGAAAACCCATGCTTGAACTCATAAACATCCTCAAGATCTATCGGGGCAGAGTCAGTGAAAACTGCCTGTTTGAAGACTTTTCTCTGACCATACCGGATCACCAGTTTCTCTGTGTCGTCGGTTCCAACGGATCCGGCAAAACGAGCCTGCTGAATATCATCTGCGGCTCCATTCCCATTGATGACGGGACCGTCAAAATCGGCGGAAAGAATGTTACCATGTTGCCGGAATACAAGCGTCACAGAATCATTGGGCGCGTTTTCCAGGATCCCTCGAAGGGCACATGCCCGTCCATGACGATCCTTGAAAACATGTCCATGGCTGACAACAAGGGCAAGCCCTTTGACCTTCACCGCTGCGTCAACAAAAAGAAGATGAACCACTACCAGGACATGCTGGCCGAGCTGGGTCTGGGACTTGAGGACAAAATGGGCATCAAGGTCGGCAACCTGTCCGGCGGACAGCGTCAGGCACTTGCCATGGTGATGACCACCATGACCCCCATTGAATTCCTCATTCTGGATGAACATACCGCTGCGCTTGATCCAAAGACAGCTGAAATCATCATGCAGCTCACCGGCCGCATCGTAAAGGAGAAGAATCTGACCACCATTATGGTCACCCATAACCTCAGGTATGCTGTTGAATACGGAGACCGCCTGATCATGATGCATCAGGGGCACTGTGAACTTGATCTGAGCGGCGAAGCGCGAAAGAATATCAGGGTCGAGGATCTGCTGTCCAAATTCAACGAGATCTCCATTGAGTGTGGAAACTGAACCGTATGTAAAAGGCCCGCCGTTTACGGCGGGCCTGTCATTATGTACTTTTAAAACAACGACTCAGATAATTCTCCGTTCCTTTTCCGGCTAATGCGTGCAATGGCCACTGCACCGAGTCCGAAATAGGCCACCAAGAGGATTGGCTGCGTCACATTGATCAGCATGATGCCAAGGTAGACAAACATTGCCACCGCAATTCCGCTCAGAAGAGGATCTTCCTCGGCATAGCGTCTGAGAGACAGCATGACGAAGAGATAATGCAGCAGGAAGGCCACCGTGCCGAGAATGCCGCAGGTCAGCAGAATCTGCAGGGGCTGACAGTGTGTGTCGTTGTACGTCCCGCCGCTCAGCTGCTCCTCCTCCGCTTTTTCAATAAACGGCCGGGTTGCCCGTTTGGTCAGCTCCAGTCCCTGTCCAAAGATTTTCGTCTGGACAGGAGAGGCATTAAAGGCACGCATCGCCCGGATCCAGATATATCCGCGTCTTGAGCCAAATCTGTCATTTATTCGGAATGTCGGCGCCAGTCCAAAGAGTGCCGTATCCGAATCCGTTCCCGTCGAGTATACCACGACGCAGGTCAGGAGGATTGCCAGCACCAGGAATACGATGAGGCCGATCATGGCAAGGCGCTTATACCCCGGTGCCGGAATATCATGGCGGTTTACCATGAAACAGATGAACGCCGGGATAAAGAAAACAACCGCTGTCTCAACGCCCTTCTGAACCGTCACAGCCTCATAGATGCCGGAAAAGTCCAGCTTATGGCTTGTGTAGGTTCGAAGGAAATAGACAGATGTCGGCAGCAGCACCGTCATAATACCGATCATGAACAGCGCCCTGCACATATAGCGCCAGTCCTCACCGGAAAAGAAGAACAGCGCAAACCCGAGCATTCCCATGCAGATCCAAACGCTGTCCGTCCTTGCTGCATACGCGCCGACAGTCATGGCTGCCGCGCAGATGAAGGCGATCACCCGTCCCAGGAAGTGCTTTCCCTTGACACTGATCCCGTACGCAACAGCAGCAGGCATCAGCAGGAACGTTCCATAGAAGTCAAAGTGCCCTATCGTCGACATGAACATGGTGAGCTGATTTTCATACATGTTCTCATAGAATTTGAGAGGATCCACGCCCAGTGCGTTTGCACACCCGAGCACTGCAATTGCTGTACTGCTGATCACAAAGCAGATCACAGGCCCAATCCCGCTGCCGCGTCCCAGTGCAATGGTAAAAAAGGCAGTGGCGAGCGCCAGGATGAAGTAGAGGCCGCCATATCTGCCCTCGTTTCCGGTCAGGACCGCCTCCTCAAACCCGCGTAACGCACAGGAGATGATGCACGATACGACAAACAGCAGAAACGGGAGGAGCATAAGCCACGGGAAGCCCGCAAACACTTCGCTTTTCCGGGGCATGCAAATCAGGCTCAGTCCCATCGCAATCGCCATATAGGGAGCCGCCATGATCAGAAGAGATACCTTTGCCCGGTTGATGTCAAAAAAGCCATCATGAAAATAAAGCGGTATCCCGCTGAGCAGGAATACAGCTGTCAGGGCCGCAACAATGGCGGGCAAAGCATTCCGAACCCGAACAAACATGGACTCATTTGCAATTTGACTGCTCTCCATACACTGCCAGACTCCCATCTGATAATACTCCGATGATACCCCTTAATCCTCCCCGTCAGCATCCGTCCGGAGCTGGCAGGAATAATGGCAGAAACTGCCCGAGAACAGGCGAATCATCTGCTTAAATTATCGCATTGATCTCCTCTTTTGTCAATCGGCTTGTCAGATGTCCGCAAAGTCGGTATAATCTCAGAAAGCAGCCTGCAGCAGCATTTCTGCAGGCACATATCCATGCTTTGCACCATCTCATTTCCTCCGCCGCCCATGATTGAGGAACTACTATGCAGTACGTTTTTGCCCTTCTCATCGCGTTCCTGCTGACCCTTCCCGTCCATACCGCAGTTGCATCATCCGAAAGCGAGACACCGCCGCTGCGGCTCGCCTTTCTGTCCGATCTGCACTTCATTGCGCCCGAACTCACGGACAACGGCAGCCTGTTCATGCAGCTTCTTGAAAACGGCGACGGAAAAGTGACCCGGTATATCAATGAGATCACAGATGCCTTTATTGAGCAGGTGCTGGCAGACCCGGCAGATGCCGTGATCCTCCAGGGAGATCTGACCTTCAACGGCGCCGTTCAAAGCCATCTCGCACTGGCTGAAAAGCTTCGCCGCCTCACGGATGCCGGTATTCCCGTCTTTGTCATTCCCGGCAATCATGACGTCTACAACACCAATGCTGCCCGCTTTGCCGGCGACGCCTTTGAGCGGGTTCCGTCCGCCACATCTGCCCTTTTCAGAGATATCTGGTCAGCATTTGGCTATGACCAGGCCTCCGCGTGCGATCCCGCATCCCTTTCCTATGTGCTCGACCTCACGCCGGATATCCGTCTTCTTATGGTTGATACAAATACGGAAAACAACATCGGCGTTCTGACAGACGCCACCCTCGACTGGATCAGGGCACAGCTTGAGGCAGCACAGTCAGACGGCCGGCGCGTCGTTGCCATAAGTCACCAGACACTGCTCACTCACAACGCCATGTTCACTGCCGGCTTTCAGATGACCGGTGCGGAAAAGCTGGCTGCCCTCTATGCTGCCGGTCCCGTACTCTGCAACATCTCCGGGCATATGCACATCCAGCACATCAGCGTCACGAAATCCGGCCTGCCGGAAATTGTCGTATCCTCCGCAGCCGTCGCACCCTGCCAGTATGGCCTTGTGTCGCTGTCTCAGGACGGAATGGAATACCATACCGAGGTCATTGATGTGAGCAGCTGGGCGGCCCGACATGGCATAGACGATCCCGAGCTCAATGACTTTGCCCGGTATGCCCTGGCGTTTTTCACTGCCACAACCCTGCGCAAATCACTTTCCGCGGCTGATGACACCCAGGCATCCCTGCAGAGCCGGCTCATCTACCTGGCAAATCTCAACGCCGCTTATTTTCGCGGAAACCTGACCGGTTTTACCGCCTCAGACCCGGTTTTCCTGGAACTCACTCAGGAGCCTGGATTCTGGGCGCTCTATCTGAAGAGCATTGAGCCGGATCTTTCGAGAAATTTCACCACATTCCAATACACATTTGGAGGCAATGCAAATTGACTGGACTTGGTACAATAATCAACTCCGCCATGGTCGTCATTGGCGGCATTCTTGGCCTGATTTTTGGCCGTATCCTGAGCGACCGTTACCGCGATGCAATGACAACCGCGTGCGGCCTTTCCACAGTCTTCCTCGGCGCCGGCGGCACACTCTCAAAAATGCTCTCTGTCACGGACAGCGGTATACTGACCACTGGCGGAAACCTCACCATCATCCTGTCGCTCGTTCTCGGCGGACTGATTGGTGAGATGATTGACATAGAGGCGAGAACCGAGCAGTTTGGCGCATGGCTCAAGGTCCGCTCGCACAATGAGAAAGATACCCATTTCATTGATGGCTTTGTCACCGCCTCCCTGACAATCTGCATCGGGGCCATGGCCATCATCGGCCCCATGAACGACGCCCTCTATCACGACTATACGCTGCT
>JAFSZW010000525.1 GCA_017458865.1 Clostridia bacterium | reverse complement strand
CGTAAGCATCGACGGGGCAATCTCCGGGCAAGCAAAGCAGGAGTGAATCTCACCGATCCTTTTACTCAACCCCAGTCTGTTTCCGGCAACATCATCTGTGCAGTCCTTCAGGGCCTTTACACATCTCTCGTAGAAATCATGTTCTCCAATCTCAGCTGCATAGTAATGGGGTTCTACAATTCCCTCTGCCTTATGTATAGTGCCTGTCAGACGATGCATGACAAAGCCTTCATTTACAAAATCGATACAAAAGGAAGCTTCTTCATCTGTTGCCATATCCAATAGCAGCGCATCGTTGCCAGTGTTCACATAGCCAAAAATCTTGAACAATGCCCTGCCAAGGCTGGTCTTGCCTGTGGCGTTACTGCCCATGAGGATATTGACTTTCTTATACCGAAAACGCGCCCGGCCATTGAGATGCTCGTCTCCAAGAATTGACTTCACTAACTTTTTGGGATACGTGAAGTTAATATGAAAATCGTCAAAGCCGTACACGCCTTTCAGTTTCAGGTCTAATACGATTATTTCGTATCCTCCACATTTCCATTTGTTCTTATTATCAGAACTAATGATAGTGATTCTGAGGTGCAATGTCAAACGGTTGCAGAACTATTCAGAGAAAAGATTAACCAATACGGTCAGGAGGCCAAAATACAAAAAGAACCTGCTGGATAAGCTTATCCTAATCAGGCAGATGATATTTCTTTGCGATCGCGCCCCAACACTTTATTCATCTGACCATAACCATTCTTCACATTTACATGCTCAAATTATGCTTCAAATCTTTCTTCGTATCTCCTCCCAGCCGGGAACTGCACACACCTCATTGCTCAGATCATCTTTCTTCACGATCCTGTCAACATGATGACGCCAGGAAATGTAAGCAAGCAAAGGCGGGAACGTAATTTCTCCACAAAGCTGGTGGAGTTTTTCAGATGCAGAATCTCCTGCATTCTTGGTGTAAAACAAAACGATGTGAGAGCCAGAGAATAATCCCACGTATTCAGTCTTATATGCCTTGGAAACTGCTATTCCTGCACGAAAAAAACCAAAAGGATGACCGCCTGTTACCGCCGGGAATTCAGGCAGGAACAGACGGTCAGTCAAACTGCTGGATTAATGTTCAGCTTCGTAAATCAGTTTCTCAAGCGTCTGGTACAGATGATCTGCTTCAACAGGCTTGGTCAGGTGCGCGTTCATGCCCACCTGAAGAGAACGCTGGACGTCCTCATCAAACGCATTGGCGGTTAGCGCAATGATTGGGATCTTCTTTGCATCCGGTCTTGGCATAGCCCGGATAGCGGTGGCTGCCTCAAGGCCGTCCATTACCGGCATTCGAATGTCCATGAGGATGGCGGCATAGGTGCCGGGCTCGCTGCCTGCAAACATATCAACGGCCATCTTTCCATTCTCCGCATGATCAGCTTCGACATCCTTCATGGAGAGGATGTCAATCATGATCTCTGCATTGATCTCGGTATCCTCTGCCAGCAGAATGCAGCGGCCGGCCAGGTCTGCCCGCTTCTTCTCCCCGAACAGGTTGTTTTGCCGGCGGGAAATCCGTTCAAACTCTGCCACCATGTCCGAAACCGCAATCGGCTTGGCCAGGAAGCCGTCTATACCGGCCAGCCGGGCTTCATCTGCGATGTCATCCCAACTGTATGCCGTGATCATCATGACCGTGTTCTCATTGTTGTAATGGGCACGGATTTCTCTGGCGGTATCAATGCCATCCTTGCCCGGCATCTTCCAGTCAAGGAGTACAAGGTTGTACGGATCCTGCTTGAGATGCTGGAGTTCCAGCATGTTCAGTGCCGTTTCTGAGTCTGTGCAGACATCGGTCCGGATGCCGGCACTCTCGAGAATCACACGCGCATGCTCCGCGTCAATCTCATCATCATCCAGCACAAGGACGCGCAGTCTGGTCAGGTCAAACTGGTCCTCACGTCCCCCATCCTGATGGGTGGTATTCTTGAGCGTAACAACCACCGTAAACTCGGTGCCGATCCCCTTTTCGGATTCAACGCTGATTGAACCGTTCATCATCTCAACGAGGTTCTTGGTGATCGCCATGCCAAGACCGGTAGAGCCAAACTTGTTCTTCGTGCTGCTGTCCTCCTGAGAGAAAGCCTCGAAGATCTTCGGAATGTAATCTTTGCTCATCCCGATGCCAGTATCCCTTATGCGGAACCGGAGCGTCGACTGATCCTCAAAGACAGTCGTGCGCTCAACGGACAGGGTGACGCTGCCCGGCGCATTGGTGAACTTGATCGCGTTGGAAAGGATGTTGATGAGCACCTGCTTCAGTTTCATATCGTCGCCGAGATAGTAGTCGCTGACGCCTCCGGTGACGCTGCACTCGT
>JAFSZW010000524.1 GCA_017458865.1 Clostridia bacterium | reverse complement strand
CTCCATGGCAGTTCATCCGGCGGGGGCGCATAAAAATGCATTTCCTTTTTCAGCGTAGGGTGCTCAAGCGTCAGATAGGTTCCCCACAGCGCGATCTGCTCGCCCGGTCTGCCATTGCCATACCTGGCATCCCCCCAGATCGGCAAACCGTCATTACTGAGCTGTACACGGATCTGGTGGCTCCGTCCGGTATGCAGATGGATGCGAAGCAGCGAACATTCTTTTTTCGAGGCAAGCCGCCTGTAGGTAAGTATTGCCTCTTTTGCACCGGGCGTATTGGGCGGGACAACCCTGACCATGTTGGTTTTCGGGTCTTTCAGCAGCCAGTCGCAAAGCTCTCCCTGACTCGCCGTCGAGCCGCGCACGACCGTCAGGTATTCCCGGTTCATCTGTTTTGACTGCACCTGTTTTGACAGCCGTTCCGCCGCTTTTCCGGTCCTGGCCAGCACCAGGAGGCCGCCGACAGGCCTGTCAAGGCGATGCACGAGCCCGAGATAGGCTTCGCCGGGTTTCTGATACTTATCGGCTATATACTGCTTCATTTCACTGAACAGGTCCGGATCATGCGAGTCATCTCCCTGGGTCGGCATGTTCGGCGGCTTGACGACCACCAGCAGATGATTATCCTCGTAAATAACCCGGATCGGCTTATGTGCCTGACCCACTAAACCTGCCACCTCCCACTCGTCCCGCAGGGCAGCACGCCGCCGGCCGTAACCGGCAGGCAGAGCTCATCTGCCGTAACCCGGCCGCCAAAGCGCGGAACGACGGTCATATCGATCATGTTGGACAGCACGGATGCCTGGAATCCGGTTGTATAGCCGTTAATCAGGTAAAACAGCGGTTGATTCGAGAGTGCCTGCGCGCAGATATCCGCCAGATGATACAGTTCATCCTCAAGCCGCCAGACCTCACCGCCCGGTCCACGCCCATATGACGGGGGATCCATCAGGATGCCGTCATAGAAATGCCCGCGGCGGATTTCCCGTTCCACAAACTTCTTGGCATCGTCTATGATCCACCGTGTCTGCGTCTCCGGAATACCGCAGAGTTCCCGGTTTTCCTTCGCCCATTGCACCATGCCCTTTGCCACATCCACATGGCAGACAGTTGCCCCCGCTTTGGCGCAGGCCATGGTCGCCGCCCCGGTATAGCCAAACAGATTCAGCACGTTGACGGTCCGCCCCTGAGCAACGCGTTCGCGGATCAGGCCGGACATCCAGTCCCAGTTTGCGCCCTGTTCCGGGAACAGTCCGGTATGCTTAAATCCTGTCGGGCGCACGTAGAACGACAGATCCCTGTATGACAGCGTCCAGCGCTCCGGAAGACTTGCCATAAACTCCCAGCTGCCGCCGCCGCGTTCACTGCGGTGATACCAGGCCTGTGCCTTTTCCCACAATTCCGGCATGCGCGGCGGCCAGATTGCCTGCGGGTCCGGTCGGCGCAGATATACATCGCCCCACCGTTCAAGCTTTTCACCGTTTCCGCAGTCCAGCACCTCATATGAAGTAAAACCATCTGTTAAAAACATACGGATCCTCCATCCATTTCTCTGCAGCAAATCCACATTTGTTCTCTGTGCCTCCATGGCATCCGCATTCTGCCTGACAGGAGCGCTCGGTTAAGCCGTTTCAGGCAACAGGTACCGCCATGTGCACAAAGTCAGTCATGCACTTGCTGACATGGGCACAAAATACAGAACCCAGCCCCCATCGGGTGCTGGTTCTGATTCAGAAGAAACGAGGCAGTGCCTCTTTCTGTTTTTCCATCATTCGCTCAACCACGTCCTCGGCATACAGCAGGTCGATGCCCGTCAGCGCAGGATCGATCTCCATCGCCTCGCGCATGGCGTCCCGGTTGCCGGACACAGCTGCCTCGGCATACAGCCTGTTGCAAAGAGATATCTGTGCACAGACATCCTCAAGCTCAAGTGGCAGCTGCACGTCTTTCCCGTGCACATGGCCGTCCTTTATAACTGCCGGTCCCTCAACAAAGCGTCCCGGCGGGACGCCAGGCACTGACCCGTCACAGGGCATGCAGAGGTTGGCCGCCTCGCAGGGCTTATCCGGTTCCCAGAGTGCACGGAGGATTTCTATTGGCCGCACTGTGCTGAGGCCGCTTGTCCGGATCTGTCCCCAGGCCTCGGAGCCCTTTGGCGACACCGGGCCGTGAACCGTAAGGAGCGCCAGGTTGCGCTTCCTCAGTTCATAGTCACCTGCCCCGACACCGGAATAGATGACCGTCCGTCTGGGGCTGAGCGGCGTATCCGCCAGGAGCTCATACTGCATGCAGTGCGTCCCTGCCGGAATGGCGTCGTAAAAGTCGATGTACTGAGCCGCGAGTTCCTCCCGGCTGTCTTCCTGCATTTCCTTTTTGCACCGCTCAATGAGTGACTCACCGGTACGCGTATCCACCAGCTCCGTAACCCACTGGAATGCGCTGAGGCCCGCAGTCGTCACCTTAAGGGATGCCTTCGGGATGTCCAGGTAGAGCCTCAGCTTTTCCTGGGTGTACTCAGCAGCGCCGGAGATGCCCAGCGTCGGGATGCCGTAATAGGTGGACATCGCGTCGCACATGCGTCCAAGCTGCATTCCGCCAAATCCGCTGTCACAGAGAATCAGGCGCGTCTGCTCGCAGGTATCCAGAATTTCCTCTGCCAGTTTGGCCATAAAGTCGCCTGTACGGAGGGTCTGCATAAGACCGCCCAGTCCGCCATAGAGACGGACCTGCTTGCCAAGCCCCACCTCATCCAGCGTCTCGTAGTCAATCTTCCACGCCGGTTCGCTCAGGAAGTCCGCGCAGACAATTACCGCATCCGCGCCAAAGACTGCTTTTTTGAGCTGCGTCGTATAGTAGAATCTGGCATCTGTGCCGAACCCTCTGGCCAGTGCCTGTGCGGCTCTGGCTGTCAGCTCGGCCATATCAAGATCCGCGTCCACAAACCAGACCTCACACGGGATCCGGTAAAGGACAAACAGATCTTCTAAAATGGCGGGCGCAAAATGGTATGCGCCCGCCCCGGCAATCACGATTTTTCGGTAATCCAATGTGTCTCCTCACGCTTTCCGGATGGACAGGGTTGCCTCGACGCCGTTGATGTTCCAGTCCTTGGTGCAGGCATCTGCCAGCGTACCCTCCTCAACGGAGACGGCCAGCACGCCGCGCCGGATCTGCTCATCATAAGCCCGGATAGCCGCTTTCAGCGTCTCATCCTTTGTCGCAACCGCCAGACTGATGCGGTCTGTCACCTCAAAGTCCGCCTCCTTGCGCATGGTCTGCACCTTGGAGACGATCTCACGGGCAAAGCCCTCGGCGATCAGGTCGTCATTCAGCGTGGTATCCAGTGCCACGGTGACATCCTTGTCCGTCGAAACCACATAGCCGGGCTTCTTCATTGGGGACGTCAGCACGTCATCCTTCTCAAGCTCAATCTGCGTTCCCTCGAGCTCGAAGCGCAGCGTCTCGCCGGCCTCAAAGGCAGCGACAACCGCATTGCCGTCAAGCGTCGTCAGGTGCTCACCGATTGCCCGCAACAGCTTGCCGTACTTCTTGCCCAGCGTCCGCATCTGCGGCTTGAGCTGATACGTCATGAACGCCGTCGTGTCATCCGTAAATGCCACTTCCTTGACATTCAGTTCATCCTCAGCCAGTGCGCAGAACGCATCCGGCAGGTTGCGTCCGCTGACGATCATCCGGGAGAGCGGCTGACGGACCTTGAGCGCGGACTCATTGCGCGCTGCGCGGCCCAGGACAACCACATCCAGCAGATCGCTCATGTGCTGCTCCAGCTCGGGGTCAATCCGGCTTGCATCCGCCTGCGGGAAATCCGTCAGGTGGACAGAGATCGGGGCCTCGGGATCCACGGAGCAGACCAGGTTGCGGTACATGCTCTCAGCCATGAACGGCGTGAACGGTGCCGTCAGGCGGCTCATGGTCTCAAGGATATGATAGAGGGTTGCAAACGCGGCTTCCTTGTCGCCGGCCATACCCTTGCCCCAGAAGCGCTCACGGCTGCGGCGGACATACCAGTTGGACAGATCGTCCACATAATCCGCCATCGCGCGGCTCGCCTCGGTGATCCTGTAATTTTCAAGATGCTCATCCACGGTCCTGACCAGCGTGTTGAGCTTGGACAGTGCCCAGCGGTCCATCAGGGAGAGCTCGACCTTGTCAAGCGGATGCGCCTTGGGATCGAACTGATCGATCTCTGCATAGAGGATAAAGAACGCATACGTGTTCCACAGCGTGCCCATATACTTGCGCTGGGTTTCCTCGACGGCCTTGGCATAGGACCGGTTCGGCATCCACGGTGCAGCATTGTTGTAGAAGAACCAGCGGACCGCATCGGCGCCCTGCACATTGAGAACGCTCCACGGATCGACCACGTTGCCCTTGTGCTTGCTCATCTTCTGGCCGTCCTTGTCCTGGACATGACCCATGACGATGCAGTTCTCAAAGGGATTGGTGTCAAACAGACAGGTGGAGATGGCCAGCAGCGTGTAGAACCAGCCGCGCGTCTGGTCGATGGCCTCGGAGATGAAGTTGGCCGGGAACCGCTTCTCAAACGTTTCCTTGTTCTCAAACGGATAATGCCACTGAGCAAACGGCATGGAGCCGGAATCGTACCAGCAGTCGATGACCTCTTTCTCGCGGATCATATCCCCGCCGCAGTCCGGGCAGGTCAGGATGACGCGGTCGATGTACGGACGGTGCAGTTCGATATTCGGGTCCACATCGCGTCCAAGACGG
>JAFSZW010000045.1 GCA_017458865.1 Clostridia bacterium | reverse complement strand
CAGCATCCGTCGTCCTCAAGCGCAACGCTCATTTCTGTGCGGCCAAAGTCAGCATCCTTTCCTTCCGCTACCATTTCATTGAAATGCTTGACCGTCGCTGCCAGAGCATCCGCATCAATTCCGGACTTTTTCGCCACTTCCTCAAGCGTTGCACCGCGGCGGAATACCGGCGCTCCCTCGTCTTTATCCAGCCAGTCCGCCACAATATCCTCTGTCAGGCCCGCACTTGTCGCCATGCTTGCCATCCAGTTGTCATATCCCTTCTGATTGAGAACGAGATAGATCGTCTTTCCTTCCTGTTTCATTGTGGCCTTTTTGATGGATACAAAGTCAAGGTTCTCGTTCATGCAGCGTTCGCCGCTCTTGTTGACATAGATGGAGCCGTCATTCAGTGTTGCTGCCTGAGACGCCAGCGGCGAAATATAGGCATTGGACAGATAACGGGTTCCATCTGCTGTGATATTACCGCCTTCAAGAGGCTTCTCAATTCCCTGTGGATAGCTCTTGAGATACTGCATATAGTGGGTCTTGGCATTGACCTCGCGGCCAAGATAGATGCCATCGCCCATGGATGACGCAGCACCGTAATACAGCACAGTCGTCAGGCTGGGATCGCGAAGCTCAACATTGGCGCCATATCCACCGGTCGCCAGAATCACTGCCTTGGCCCGAATGTTCAGAATGCCATCAAGCGTACTGCAGGACGCCCCGACAACCCGACCATCTTCCATGATGAGATGCTCAGCCTTGGTTTCCTTAAGCAGTTCGCCGCCAATTTTCGCGTAATACTCCTCCATCGTGCCAGTCAGATAACCCGGCTTTTTCCCGAGCGGATACAGTGCCCGGTCATTCGTATGCTCAGGGAAGTAGTTCAGCTGCTCTTCGAACTCCACACCAACTGTGTCATGAAGCCAGTCCACGCATTTTCCCGTATTGTTCGCAAAAATCCATGTCATTCTGGCATCATTCAGGAAGCTGCCATATTTCATGAGATCCATGAAAATCGTCTCAACATCATCCGTTGCGCCGCGGATTGCCTGCTGATTTGAACATCCGCCATTGATCAGGGCGCCGGTCAGGCTGGTGGCACCGCCGGCCTGCGCCATTTTCTCGATCAGCAGAACGTCGACGCCCTGCTCTTTGAGCGTAATGGCCGCTGCCATGCCGGAACCGCCTGCGCCAACGACCAGAACCTCGACTTCCCGTTCTTCCGTCTTGACGTTTTCGTCTTTTTCAACCGGTTTTTTGAGTGCCTCAATATCTGCACCCGCTTTGGCAAGGGCTTCCTCCGCAGCGGTCAGAATGGCATTGGATGAATTCGTTGCACCGGAAACAGTGTCAACCGCCAGTGTCTGTCCATTCACAATCGCTGCCGGGATGCGTTCCATTGCCAGATCACAGATACCAGGAGTCTCAGCGTGCTCGGTAACCTCAACGGAGACGATCGCATCGCCTGACACAGTGACTGCAACCTTAACAGGTCCGTTATTTCCGGCACCCTCGCCTTCATAAGTCCCTTCCGTCATCGCCATTGCGCCTGCTGTAACGGCAATCAAAGCCATTACCAGCAAAAACATCAGTATACGTTTCATGGGTTCTTCTCCTTTTCTTTTTATTCACGGCTTTATAATCATACCGCGGTATGAATATATTATAGCTTTTATGAAAGCTTGTCAATATGCCTTTTTGACACAGGCAGGTGCGCGGTGTATAATGCCTTGAAGGACGTTCTATTCACACAATCCAGGAGTCACAATGGCCAATAAAAAGCACGCGCTTGCACTCGACAGCAGGATGAAACTGATGGACACGGCGATGCAGCTGTTCATAGAACAGGGATTTTCCTCGGTCAGCGTCAACGAAATCTGTCAGAAATCCGGCCTTACGAAAGGTGCATTCTACTATCATTTCAGCAGCAAAGACGAAATATACCGCCAGCTTCTCATACCAATGCTTGAAGAGCATATCCATTCAAACTATTCACCTGATCCGAATGCCACCGTCGGCGAGCGCCTCTATATGCTCGCTCAATGCGTCTTTACTGTCTCTCAGAAGATGGGCCGGGACTTTATGGGACAGGATTTTATCCGTCTCATCAGCTGCCGCTCATCCAACATTTATGAGGAAAACAGGCTCTATACTCAGGTCCTGACCGGGATCATAAAAGACGGCATAAAGACGCAGGCTTTCCGTCATGAACTTGATGTAAACAATCACATCATGCTTTTCGCCTGCCTGATGACCGGATTTCTGGTCAGATGGTGTTCTGCCAACAGCGAAGATGAGCAGCGGATTGACTGGAATGAACTGCTGCGGCACGAAATTCTGCTGCTCACCCTCAAATGATGAAAGGGATGACGGCATTCCCTGCAGTCCCCATAAAAATCAAGACAATCAAAAAAGCGGCATACGCCGCTTTTTTAATTCATTTTCTCTCGATCGTTACACCGGTATCAAACGCATCTTGCGCCACCGATGCCCCGGATGGAACCGTCACTTTCTTTACGGGAACACCCATGAAAGCCTCACTTTCCACAACGGTGACTTTGGACGGCAGTGTAAAGGACCCCTGATCCCCCGTAACATTGACAACCTCAAACCCATATTCGTTCTCAGTATCACTGGATGACAGACAGATTGTGAACATGCTGCCCTGAACCCGAACTGTTTTGCCGGACAGTTCGCTCCCCTTAAAGGACCGCGAGGTTCCACTGTCCTCAAATACAAGAAGCTGGGCACTGCCTGCCAGTTTCGTTTCCGAGCTGAAAGTGATGTCAAGATATGACACGGTAGTTGGATACTCGTACGTCCAGTACATGAAAACAGGGAGCGGGTATGGATGCTGCGACTCAGGATAGCCCCTGGCACTCAGTACCGTTACCTCAGCTTTCTGTCCTCTCGTCCCTATGCCGAACTGCATCGTTAATCGTCCTGGGCCAACCGCGTTCATGTCATTCCCGCTTACGGATATGATCGTCTCATCGCTTGTTAAACACTGCAGATCATCCACTGTACAGATGGTATAATTCACCTGAAGGAGAACCTGAGCGGCTGACCGTGTCTCCCCTTTATTCATCGTAAAGTCCTGAATACTGCCAAATTCGATAACGTCCTCATCAAACTGATAGGTGATCGGTAGCGTCAGCGGATTGGCACCCGACGATGATGAAATGGATGAAAACTCCATTGCCCAGAAATACTCTCCCTCGCTCACAAAACAGCCAATCCCTACAGATGTAAAACCGGCTCCAAGCATGGCGCGCCTGTGTCCCTGACCCTCATACTGCTCATTTTCTTCTTTCCACGCCTCAAATACGCTCTCTGCGGAATAGAGTCCCATCGCGATGCATTCCGATGGTTGTCAATTGCTTAGGCAGATTGACAATTCTCAGATTCTGGCAGTCGGCAAACGCGCCCGCGCCAATCGCAGTCACAGAATCCGGCAGGATCACGCTTCCGAGGTCAACACACCCCTCAAAAGCTCCTTCTCCAATCGCTGTGACGGCTTTGCCAAAGATGCTGGCGGGCACCTCAGCAGTGTAGCTGTCACCGTGGTATCTGATTGTCTGCCAGCACCCGGCTGGTCCAGATGAAGTTCTCATGTGACATGGCCCAGTCATGTGCATATCCGGTTTCAGGAAAACTCACATCGGCAAGGAACACGCTGTCAAAGGCATTATCGGCAATCCCTGTCAACGAATCCGGCAGGTTTACTGACGTCAGGATGCTTTCGGCGAATGCGCGGCTGCCGATTTGTTGAATGCCTTCCGGCAGCAAAACGGTGTCAAGTGATGTGTTCTTGCAAAACGCCTCGTCCTCAATGATAACAAGATCGTCAGGAAGAGCAAGCGTGTCGGCAAAAGCCGCTGTTATCAGTGCCAGCCCGGCAAGCATCAGGAACACATACACCGTTACCTGCAGCAAACGCTTGAACATTTCTAACTGAGCCTCCCATACATTTCGCACATGCCAACTGGTATAACAGCTATCAGCCCATACGTTACAATTCTATCTGCAATATCACCCTGCTGCGGGTATCAATCGACTGTCAGCCGCATCTGCCGGAATAATACTCCCTGGAACCGGATTCCTGTTAAGAAAAAGCGCGTGCCATGCCAATCCTGGAATTCCGTTATTGCCGGATTGTCTCCAGGACGAAAACCTTATCAGGAAGCTTTTCATCCTGTCTCACGTGAAAAGAATGTCTCAAAAAACCTTATCTGATGGGCCATGCATACTTATTATCAGGTTTGGAATACTGTTCAATTGTAGCATTTGCACCGATTCTTTTCAACTTGTAAATCGCTTTTTTATATACAATCTGTGTGGCACATTCTTTCATGGCATTCTTGACACCTGAAAAGGAATCGCGATATACTACCGCCCGTACTGTTTATGGATTTGGAGGCATATTATGTTCAGCAGACCGATGATAGATCGGATCGCATTTGCCGGCATCAGCTATTACGCCATTCTGGTCGTTCTGGCAATTGTTGTTGGCATCATTATCAGCACTTCCCGGGCCAAACGATATGGTCTGCCCGATGATACCATTGTAAACCTGCTCCTTTGGGGCATCCCGCTCGGCATCATTTGTGCGCGTATCTATTACGTCATTTTCAGATTCAGCGCCTACCGGGATGACCTGAT
>JAFSZW010000523.1 GCA_017458865.1 Clostridia bacterium | reverse complement strand
ATTGCATATGAGCAGACCGATATCAAAACAGATCATCCGGATGAGCGAATGATTCGGGAATATCATGCGGTCAGTGGATTGCCGCTGAAGCGTTTCTGGAACACAAGCGGCCAGCAGTATCGTGAAATGGAGCTTTCCAGGAAACTGCCGGAGATGAGCGAGGATGAGCAGTATGCGCTGCTGGCAACAGATGGCATGCTTGTGAAGCGTCCACTGGTTGTCGGAGATGGTTTAGTTCTGACTGGTTTCAAAGAAGATGAGTGGAAGGATAAGCTGCTGTAATCCATTTGATTCACAGAGGATTATCTGGATGCACAGGGATAGTGCATGTTGAGCGAAGATGGACTGGTGCAGCGTATCAGGCCGTCAATGCGCTCGTATTGGGGAAAGGAAAAGCACAGGGCATATGCTGTCGGTATGTAACAGATGGCCGGAGCATTGTTCAGGAATTGATCTTTCCGGATGCCATCTGTCATAGACCTGCAGATGGGAGGCTCAATTCAGATGCTGGTCGGCACAGACAAGCATCTTGCTTTGATACGCTGTGCTCGTCTGCTCCGGATGACAGGGTGGCAATATGGCCAGGGACGGCAGAAACACGAGGTAGTAAAGGCCAGTATGTGTTTCAGCCAAACCGCGCACAGAATGGTTGCAGCAGCAACCTGGGGCTGAGGAAACGCATGGCATAACCCAAATGCTTTTTGCTTGCCCTCGCAGGCACATCGGCTGATGTCTGATATCATAAAGAAAGCGTTCTGAATTTCACGGAATTCAGAACGCTTTCTGGTTATAGGCTTTTTGCTCCGGATGAAACCGGAGCCCCCGGGAGTACCTAAACCTGGCATATAGTGAATGGAACGTGTATGAGCTGACGGAGGGAAAAGTACTCGCCGTCATTTCAGATAATCCCTGTTTTCGGAAACAATCCCCGATGTCTGACCCGGACCGGTCACCTGGCCGGGGGATCACATGCAGGAATACATGGTCAGGAAACAGGTTCTGCCCCAATCGGGCATCTTTCTCTCGGATTCCTTCTCAGGATGGGCATTATCCTTGTCGAGGACCATCCTTTCGCTGTCCTCCGAGCCGTAAACCGGCTATTCCTCAGCCTTGACGTCCTTGATCTTACCGAGGAAAGTACCGCTCATGCACCTGACCGCAAGGGACCTGTCATAATTGCCCCTATTTCCGCACAGATTCCATATGGCCTCTGCGGATCACTCTGGCCTTGCTGATGGTATCACGTATGTCGCTTTTAAGCTGACAGGCGTCCATCAGTTCATCTTCTTACCGCTGAAATACACATCCTGCGGCATATTGAAGCTGAATCCCTCATGCTTCGCGGTCATCAGGTCGGTGTTAAATACCAGGAAGTCTGCGTCCTTGCCGACTTCGATGGAGCCCTTCTGAGCCTCAATGCCAAGCTGCTTTGCGCAGTTGATGGTATAGCCGATGATCATTTCCTCAATGTTCATCTTCTCGCACGGAGGGTCAAGAGCCTTCTTGGTATCTGTGCCGGCGGGTGCCTTGGTGTTCTTGGTAATCCAGCGCGTCATGCCGATTTCCATGTTGTAGTACGGGTTCCACGTCAAGAACTCACCGAAATCAACGTCGTCGCTTGACCAGGTGACAAGGGCGCCGCTGTCCCAGACAGACTTGCTGCGGAACATCTTCCCTGCGCGGTCCTCACCGATCAGGTTCGGCCAGAAATCAGAGGGTTCACAGCCAAGACCCATGTTTCCGTTGTGCCATGCCGGCGTGTAATTGGCGATGACGCCGAGCTTCGCGAAACGGTCGAGGTCCGCGTCGTCCTGAATCCAGAGATGCGTACAGGTGACCTTCACACGGAAGCTGTCGCCCAGCGCCTTTCTGGCCAGTTCCACGCCGTCCAGGATAACGTGGGAGGAACGCTCGCCGACGCAGTGCGCATGAAGATCCAGGCCGGCCTCGTTGAGCGCTTTCAGGATCTCTGCAATCTCCTCGGCAGTGAAGGGCGTGCCGCCCGAAAGTCCGGTGTCCACATACGGCGTGATCATTGCCGCAGTCTCAATTTTCAGGGTGCCGTCCATCAGGACCTTCAGGGTGTGCACCTTAAGGTGCTCGGTGGTAAACTTGCGGTTGAAGCGCTTCGTTTCTTCCAGAGCTTCCTGCACATTTCTCGGATTCGTGAGGATGTAGCAACCGTCAATGTAAACCGGCAGCTTTCCCTGAATGTCCAGATTGCGCAGATAGTCATAAATGCGCTCATGGATGTCATTGTGCTCCGGGAAACCGGCATCAAAAACAGCGCTTACGCCATATTCTTTACAGAACTTGAGCCAGCTGGAGATTGCGTCGCCGATCTGTTCCTCGGTCAGACTCCGTCTCAGCTGATCGAAGAGGAACGGCCAGCTTGTGGATTCAAACGCGTTGCCGGTCACATGACCATCCTTGCGGACAAAGTAGGCGAGACCCGGAACGGGATCCGGCGTTTCGTCAGTGATACCGTGCTGTTCGAGCATCTTCGAGTTTACCCAGACGCTGTGCGCCTCGCCCTCAAGAATGACAAGTCCATTGTTCGGGCAGATGGCATCGAGATCCTCTTTGATGAGCTCCTCGCCATTGAGTAATGCGCGCTGCAGCATGAACCTGTAAGGCTCCATTCCGGGATGTTTGGCGATGTAGTCTGCCATAAAGGCCAGGGCTTCCTGCTTGTTGTTGCATACAACGAATTCGCCCAGGTCGGCATACACAAATGCGACGCCTGTCGTGATATGGACATGGCTGTCAATGATGCCCGGCATGATGAATTTGCCGCCGAGATCGGTGACATCACCCTCATAAGCTGCAAGCCCGGCATCGTCGCCCACATAGACAAACTTGCCGTCCTTCACCGCCAGCGCGGTGGCCATGGGATGATTCAGATCCGAGGTGAAGATCTTCGCGTTCCTGATAATCTGATCTGCTTTCATGATTTCCTCCTACAATGAATAGTTATCAAATCATACCTGTTTTCGAATTGTGACGGAACCGATCTCGGGCGTGAATCGGTTTCCGGATTTTTCCAAAACGGGCATGGAAATGCTGTTTAACCCCAGAGCATGCGGTTGATCGCATTCCCCCCGAAGCATCGAGAAATGTTCGGACTGGGGGGACGGGAACGCATCAAAAGCATGGGAAACGCCGGGCACAACATGGATCTCAACGGATACGCCTGCCAGAGAGAGCTTGTTTGCGTAGTCGAGACATTTATTTACGAATGAATCCGTTCGTCCATATTGGAAAGAAAATCCTGCATGCCGGAGTGTCCTGGGATTCTTTTTCCTTGCTGCCCAGACAGCTTTTCACATATTCCTTCGCAATCAGTCATTCGGATTTACTCATCATTATCTCCTCTTATATGACGTTATCGTTAGTCCATCAACTGACATGCCAACCGATTATGTCATCTTTCAAAAAGCCTTTCAAGGGGGTTTTCCACAATGTCAAAGCTGGGCTTTGACATGCAGGCTTGATTTTATACGGATATCGGATTATTATCTGAAAAGAGAAAGGTGGTGTGGTTAGCATGAACATGCTGTTTGCCGAAACGCTGCGAAAACTGAGAAAAGAGAAAGGACTTTCGCAGATTCAGCTGGGAAAGCTGATGTTCGTCAACAATTCCACGATCACCCGGTGGGAGAGCGGCACCCGTCAGCCGGATGCAGCCATGATCACCCGTCTGGCCAGGGTCCTGGGGGTGGACGTCGGCATGCTGCTTACCACCGTGGC
This sequence comes from Clostridia bacterium, assembly GCA_017458865.1. Classification (GTDB taxonomy): domain Bacteria; phylum Bacillota; class Clostridia; order Christensenellales; family Aristaeellaceae; genus Ventricola. The sequence goes on along the minus strand of JAFSZW010000523.1, from coordinate 10,042 downwards.
TGTGAGTGACGAATCGCCCAACATTATCATTGTGGATGATAACAAGGTCGTTATCTCCGAAAGCATGTACGTTCTGGAAGAGGTTGTGCCGAGCGCCACGATCACGGGCTTTAACTGGCCGCAGGAGGCGATTGAATACGCGAAAACGACCCCGGTCGATCTGGCCATACTGGATATTGAGATGGGAACGGCCAGCGGTCTTAACCTCTGCCATGCGCTGCTTGAGATCAATCCGGGCACCAGGGTGGTCTATCTGACCGCATTCCCCGACTATGCCCTGAATGCATGGGATACAGATGCCTGCGGATTCATTGTCAAGCCGCTGACACCGGAGAGCGTTCGCAGACAGCTTAAAAAGCTGCACTGTTCGTTTTCGATGGGAGGCGCGGACGCGTGAATGGCCCACTTGGATCCCTGAGTTTCTCTTTAACCGGTGCGGCGCTGCTGCTCAGCATAATGGGACTGTGGTTTGTCGTTGTCATTCCCGGGTTAGACAGATGGAGCAGACACTTTTTTGTGGACTATTATGTTGTTTTTCTGCTCTGCGATATCACCAGTATCATCGAGGTATTCTTCCAGTATTACAGTGTCCCGGCCGCGGTGTTCATTGTTTTGATGGCGCTTGAAACTCTGCTGCTCTCACTGCCGCTGCCCATGATGACGGTTTACCTGCTGCATTGCTGCTCAGATGACGTGCACTCGAGCAAACTCTTTCGCGCCGTGCTTGGTCTGTTGGCAGTCTTTGTTGCCCTGATTATCAGCGCTTACTTCATTGACGGATTCATTTACTTTACACCGGATAATCAGTATTTCCGTGGCCCGCTGTATCCGTTCCTTCTGGCGCCGCTGCCCATGATTGCGCTGCTTAATCTGTCAGGTACGCTCAGACGCCGGACAAAGATGTCAAAGAAGGCCTTCAACAGTTTCGTGATTGCCCAGGTGCCAATGGCAGCAGCGCTCATCGTGCAGCTCTTTGTCGAGTTTTTCTCGCTGCCCAGCATCAGCTACGTCATCTCTGCGATGGCCATGTACAGCTTTATCCTGTCGGATCAGATAGAAAAGGACCGCCGCCGTCAGCAGGAAATCGTCGATCAGCAGCGGGAAATTGCTGAACAGCAGCGGGAGATCGCCCGGCAGGAGCGGGAAATTGCCCATGAGCGCGCCAGCGTCATGGTGCTGCAGATGCGGCCGCATTTCATCTACAATACCCTGATGACCATCCATAGTCTTTGCAGGTTCGATCCCCAAAAAGCCCGGCAGGTCATAATGGATTTCACCAACTATCTGCGCAGGAATTTCAACGCCGTCGCAAGCGACAGCACAATTCCCTTTTCCACAGAGCTCGAGCACACCCGTGCTTACCTGGCTGTGGAACAGGCGCAGTTTGACGATATGCTTGTCGTTAACTGGGACACGCCGTTTACCCATTTTCGACTGCCGTCGCTGACCCTGCAGCCCATTGTGGAAAACGCTATCAAGCATGGCATGAATCCCTATTCCGGGCCGCTCCACATCTCTGTCCGGACCGCACAGACGGATACCGGCACTGAGATCATCGTGACGGATAACGGAACCGGCTTTGATCCCGCCAGCAGTAAAGACGAGCCGGGCATCGCCCTGAACAACATCCGGCAACGGATTGAATTGATGTGCGGGGGCAGCATGACAATAAAGCCCAATGAAGGCGGCGGCACCGTTGTGGTGATGACAATCCCGAACAATGCCGCACAATAAAAATCACCAAATCAAAACCCCTCTGAATGCCAATGCCAATCCTGGGATGCATTCAAAGGGGTTCGTCATATTGGTATCCAATTTGGGTGCACCAGTGCTGAGAGACTACGCCTCATCCATGAAGTGTCAGCGCTCAGCGCCCGGGATCCATCTGTGTGAGCCACATGAAAAACTGCAGCTTTCTGGCCGGGCAAGTGTTGATCGTGTGCAGTTCAACCATGGCAGGTTTCTGAAAGGCTGCGGTCCGTCCATGGCAGGCTGGTGCTGAGAGAACGTGGTTTGTCCATGCGAGACCTGTCCTGAGAGGCATGGTTCCTGGCTGGCCCGTGCCTGAGGCCGGCAAATAAAAAAGCACATGGAGGTTTCCATGTGCATGAATGAGTCGATCAGCGCGCCGATTCAAGCTTTTTCAAAGCAGGGCGTATCAGGGCAGTGCCGAGGATCAGAACGGCGAGCCCGCCGGCGGTTATGGCAGATAGCAGAGCCCAGTGGCTGGTTTGCAGCAGATCTGTATGCAGAGCGAATATACCCGGCAGGAAGGTCACGGCGCTGGCAAAGCCGGCAGTCATCAGGAGACAAACCGCGACGCGGAGCTTTGAAAACGGCAGGCAGGTCAGGACGAGGTTGCCAAGGCCTATGGTTCCGGCGGACAGAACCGCTATGGTGGAGGAGATGTCCTCCGGGACGCCGAGGTTGTTGGCAATCATGGCGGCCAGGGCACAGCAGACCACGCCGAGCGCGCCGGGCAGCGCCTTGAGGATAATGCGCTTGAGGAAATTGCCCTTTGCCCGCTCACTGCTGGGTTCAAGTGCGAGGAAGAACGAGGGGATACCCACGGTCAGTGCACCGACCAGGGTCAGGTGGATGGGCTGGAAGGGATAGTGCATCGGCAGGAACAGGGCGATCAGCAGGTTAAGTACGCTCAGGATGAAGGAATACAGCGTCTTCTGCAGGAACAGGGAAGCGGTTCTTGTGATGTTCCCGATTACCCGTCGTCCCTCTGCCACAACGGCAGGCAGGGCATTGAAGTCGTTGTTCATCAGGACCAGCTGAGCGGCATGTTCTGTGGCCTCGGCGCCGCTTGCCATGGCAATTGAGCAGTCGGCCGCTTTGAGCGAGGGAATGTCGTTCACGCCGTCGCCGGTCATGCCGACGTGATGCCCCGCTTTTTTGAGTGCATCAACCAGGATGCGCTTCCGGTCAGGCGTCAGGCGGCCGAAAACGACATGGTCCCGGGCGGCAGCGCAGAGTTCATCATCCGTCAGCTTTGCACAGTCCACAATCCGGTCATACCCGTCAAGTTCCAGCGTCTTTGCGGCGGCCGCGACCGTTCTGGGATCGTCGCCGCTCATGATTCGCACGGATACGCCTTCCTGGCGGAACCATTTGAGGGTATCGCTTGCGGAATCGCGCAGGGTTTCACGGAGCAGGATGAGTCCCAGGCACCGGGTGACCGGCGGCAGCTGCTCATCTGTAACAGTGCCGTCTGCCTCGGCAAGCAGCAACACGCGGAAACCGCTTTCCGTGGCCTGAACCGCTGCCGGTGGGATTTCAGTTACGACAAAAGACGGGGCACCGAGGATCAGGGTTTTGCCATTGTCAAAGGATGCAGCAGATTTCTTTCTGGCGGATGAGAATGGCAGAACAGCCGTGGCCCTGTGCATGGCAGTGCCCTTGAGTGCGCTGGCAATGGCCCGCAGCGTGCCGGAATCCGCTTCAAATGCGGACAGGAAATCTGCCGCTTTGAGACGGAGCTCCGCCTCATCTGCATCGAGCGGAATCAGGTGATCCACGACCATCTCGCCGGTGGTCAGCGTGCCGGTCTTATCCGTGCAGAGCATATCTACCCGGGCAAGGGTTTCTATGCCGTAGAGCTCCTGAACCAGGGTCTGGCGGCGGCCAAGCTTTACAACACCGGCCATAAGGGCGACGGAGGTGAGCAGGATAAGGCCTTCCGGGATCATCCCGATCATTGCGGCGACGGCCTTGGGCACCGCGTCCCGGACGGGCAGCCCGAGCAGGTACACCTGTTCAAGAAACAGCAGGATGCCAATGGGCACCAGGACTCTGCTGACCAGGCGGACCAGTTTGTTCATGTCGGTCATCAGCTCGGACCTGGGGGAGCGGATCTGCCGTGCATCCCGCATCAGGCGGGCAGCGTAGCTGTCATCGCCTACGGCGATGAGCTGGGCAGTCACCCGGCCCTCGGTCAGGAAGCTGCCGGACATCAGGAGATCGCCCGGTCTGCGGCTCATGGGTTCGCTTTCGCCGGTGAGCAGTGATTCATCTGCGGCACAGACGCCATCGGCAATCACGGCATCCGCGGGGAGCTGGTCACCACTGCTGAATACGACCAGATCGCCGAGTACCAGATCATCCGGTGCACAGGCCTGGTCCCTGCCGTCCCGGATAACGCGCATAGGACGCACCTCAAGCAGGTGCAGTTTCTGGATCATCTTCCGGGCCCTCAGTTCCTGGACCGTGCCGATCAGCGTGTTTGAAAAGACGACGCCGAGGAACAGCATGTTGTGCCAGGAACCGACCAGTGCAAGACACAGGGCCAGCGCGAAGTTGAGCAGGTTAAAGGGTGTAAACAGGTTGTCCGATATGATGCGGGGAACGCTTTTCCCGGGATCCGCCGTCTGGCGGTTGCTCTGCCCGGCAGCAGCGCGCTTTGCTGCCTCAGCGGAGGTCAGCCCCTCGGGCGGTGTTAAGGCGGTTCCCGGTGGCGGAGCGGTTGGAATTTCAAGCGGTTCTGCCGGCATCTTTTGCCTGTTTATGCCAAATTTACTCAAGTGGATCACCTTTCAATGAACAGTCTTAAATGGGCTGTCAGGCAGCCGGTGATTATTATACAGCATCTGCTGCTGAGCTGCCTATTCCCTGCAAAAAGATATTTTGCAACTGTCAACATTCCATGTCCCGGCGCTGCCGGTGCCTGAACTGGCCTGGCGGCAGATGCAATACGACGGAGGAGATACGAATGGGCATCACAAAGACCGATTTCATGCGCGGCATGCAGTGCAGGAAGATGCTCTGGCTGGACAAGCACAGGCCGTCCCTGCGCGTGATCCCGCCGGAGGTTCAGGCAAGGCTGGATGCCGGGAATGAATTTGGTGACCAGGCCATGGCAATGTTCGGTCCATACGAGGAGATGACGGTGTACCGGCCAGGAACGCAGATTCCGGACAAGAAGAAAATGGCGGCGAGGACGGCGGAACATCTTGAAATGGGCACGCCGGTAATCTGCGAGGCTGCCTTTATCTACTACAATAATTACTGTGCGGTGGACATCCTGCGCAAAACGGAATCGGGCTACGATGTCTATGAGGTCAAGAACGCGCCGGAGGTGCGTGAGCAGTTTATCCGGGATGCTGCGTTCCAGTACTACATCATGAACCGGTGCAGGCTCAAAGTCGGGCGCATCCATATTGTGGTGCATGGCCCGGATGAGGCAAATCCCTTTGTGCCGGTTGACATTACCGGGGAGGCAAAGGGTCTCAGCGGATGGATCAATGAGCATATCTGGGATCTGAACCGGATGCAGAAGAGCCGGGAAGAGATTGAGATGGCGCCGGGTGAACAGTGCAAAAGCCCATACGAATGCTGGTATTATGGATACTGTCATGGAACAGGAGGTACAGAATGAAACAGGAGAAGTTTGAGTGCAGCCGGGACCGGCTGACCATTCGGGGACATGTGTATGGCGAGACAGCAAGTGGCCGGGATGTGGTCATTCTCAGTCACGGATTTCTTGGAAATGAATCGCATGTTAAAGACTATGCTGAGGCAGTCGCGGGGGCAGGGTTTACAGCGGTGGCGTATGATTTCTGCGGCGGCGGAATCGAATGCAGCAGTGACGGCAAGACGGAGGAGATGACCGTGCTGACGGAGCGGGAAGATCTGCTGCAGGTCATTGAGGCCGTTCGGGAACGGCTGGCGCCGGCGTCCATTTCCCTCATGGGATGCAGCCAGGGCGGATTTGTTTCGGCGCTTACGGCAAGCCGTCTGGGCGCAAAGGAGATTCGCCGCCTGGTGCTCTTCTATCCTGCACTCTGCATCCCGGATGATGCCCGCCGCGGTCAGATGCAGACCTATCACTTTGATCCTGCCCATGTACCGGACCTGCTCGGCAAAGAGCCCATGCCGCTCGGCGGTGATTATGCCAGGACTGTGATGGATATGGATCCGTATCAGGAGATCCGGGGATACAAGGGACCGGTGCTGCTCATCCACGGAACAGAGGATGACATTGTCAATATCCGCTACGCAAGACGTGCAAAAGAGGTATACGGGGACTGCACCTATTACGAAATTGAAGGGGCCGGGCACGGTTTTAAGGGTAAGAATGAGACCAAAGCCATCCGGTATCTGCTGGCATTCCTGAAACAGTAAGCGGCGGTGCTTCGTGGGCTTGCCGCTTTGGCCGTTTCAAAGTGCCTTGAGCCTGGGCATTGGCATTGGTTTATCCGGCAGGCGGATGCCGGGAAGAGATTGAGGGAGGGAAAACAGTGAAAATTGGTGTAATTTCAGATACGCATGATCTGCTGCGTCCGGAGGTCACAGAGCAGCTGAAAGGGTGCGAGATGATTCTCCACAGTGGCGATATCTGCAGCCGGGAGATCCTGGCGCAGCTTGAACAGATTGCACCGGTTAAGGCTGTTCGGGGAAACAAGGACGGAAAATGGGCAGAGGATCTGCCAACCTTTGTGGACTTTGAACTTTACGGACAGCGGATTTACATGACACACAAAAAGAAGGAGCTGCCCAGGAATCTTAAGCCGTATGACGTCGTTATTGCGGGACATACACATCAGTATGCAGTGGCGTGGGTTCCTCATTCCAACCGAAAGATGACGCTGTATCTCAATCCGGGCAGCTGCGGACCGAGAAGGTTTTACCAGCCTGTGACCATGGCAATACTTGAGGTAAACACGTCCGGGCTGAGGGCGGGACGCATAGACCTGCCGCATAATGAGCCGGTTCCGCAGGCGGAGATTGATGATCTGCATCACCAGATAGAAACGGTGATCCGCCTGACGGAAAAGGGCAAAACGCCTGCGGAGATTGCGGAAAAACACCACTGGGATCCTGCCCTGATGAAGCAGATCGCAAGGCTGTACGTGACGCATCCGGGTGTAACGGTGGACGGCATCATGAGAAAGATGGGCATCTGATGCTCTCCCCTGAGCTGTCCTGCAAATCCTCAGCATCCGCCGAATGCCCCGGCTGCATGACTGGCAATGACACGGGGTATCCAAAAGGCGGCTGTTCACATCCACCTGAAGCATGGAAATGAGGCGGTCTGCGATCCTGCATATGCGCCGCTTCTCTTCGGTGGTGCCAATGATAAAAGGATGTTTTTTTCATGCAGTCCCTGAAATTGTCTGGCAGGAGAATGAGCAGGGAGAGGCCTTCGCTGCCTGCATGCCAGCCATGCGGCAACTGTTGGATGGCGTAAATGATGCTGGATAATAGCGCAGATGACCTGTCACGGATGCTGCACTTCCGGACAAATAATGCCGGATATGGGTAAGACGCCGGACAGCAGTCAGGGACAGAGGCAGTGCATGCACAGGATAACGGGCCTGCTGATTCAAACCGGGGTTCATGGGCTGGCGCAGCTTGCGGGACTGGTGAAAAGGGCAGTGTGCAGCCTTGGGACAGATGGGCTGCAGGCGATGGGAAGATGGACGGGAGGCATGGATGACGGTTTATGTGGATGCGGATGCATGTCCGGTGGTGGAGAAGATTGAACGAATTGCGCAGAATTATGGCGTGCCGGTGATGTTGCTGTGCGATCAGGCGCATGAGCTGACGTCGTCGTACAGCACGGTGGAAAGGGTTGCCAGGGGCAGCGATGCCGTGGATTACAGGATCTTAGGACTGGTAAGACGGGGTGATATTGTGGTCACACAGGATATCGGCCTGGCTGCCATGGCGATGGCCAAGGGAGCGCGGTGCATCAGCCCATATGGCATGATTTACACGGATGAGAACATTGATGGCCTGCTGATGAGACGCCACATTGCCAGGGAGGCGCGTCATCAGGGCATATACATCAGCAAGGCATCGAAGCGGAAAAAACGGGATGATGTGAGCTTTGCTGAGCAATTTGAACGCCTTGTCTGCGAGGCTCTGGGTGAGGCCGGCAGGCAGGCGTGATTTGCCTGCACTGGCCGGAGCGGATAAGGCGGACAGTGGGCAGAATCTGTATTGACAGGATATGTGAATCTGGTATAATTCCGATCGGGAATTCTCAAAAGACACGGCAAAAGGGCCGTGCCGGATATACCCGGATGCCGATGTGCTTCACTTAAATCGGACGAGGATGAATGGACGGTTATCTGGACGCAATCCCATCCAGTCGGACGGAAAGAGGTAAATAAAGATGAAAAACAATGCTGTCAGGACTGCTGTGGCGGTCGGAATCGGTTCTGCGCTTTTCTTTGTATTGGGCCGGTATGTTGCCATTCCAAGTCCTGTGCCAAATACGAACATATCCATTCAGTACGGCCTTCTGGCTTTCATGGCGGCGCTGTTTGGACCCGTGGCCGGTGCGCTTATCGGCCTGATTGGACATACCCTGATTGATTTCAGCTATGGCTGGGGCATCTGGTGGAGCTGGGTAATCGCATCTGCTTGCTTTGGTGCACTGACCGGATTCACGGCAAAGGGCCTGAACCTTGCAGACGGCGTGTTCGAGGCAAAGGGAATCATCATGTTCAATGTGTTCCAGGCGATATCCCATGCTGTAGCCTGGCTCGTGATTGCCCCTGTCCTGGATATCCTGATTTATGCGGAACCTGCGAACAAGGTGTTTGCGCAGGGACTGTTTGGCGGCATATCCAATATCATTACAACTGCGGTTGTCGGAACCATTCTCTGCGTGGCCTATGCGTCATCCAGGCCGAAGAAGGGCAGCCTGAAAATGGATCAATAACAGCTCTGGACGGGCATTTACACTGACGGAGAAAATGCCAGTGCCATCCGGTGTCTTTATGCGCAGCGGAGGGGTCAATGCCGCCAAAGCGGACAGAGGACGAGCGCCTGCGGCGCAGCTCAGAACCGGTTAGAATTTAGAGTAGAATCGGGACGACCTGGCGGCCGTCCCGAATTTGTATAAAGGGCCTTCCGGGCAGATGATCATTGCGGAGGAACATATGGACGACTGCGTTATTCGATTTGAACACTTCGGATTTCAGTACAATGCACAGTCTGAGCCGACACTGCATGATATCTGCCTTGAGGTGCGGAAAGGGGAACGGATACTGATCGCCGGCCCTTCCGGCAGCGGCAAGAGCACGATCGCGCACTGCATCAACGGACTGGCGCCGTTTTCGTTCAGGGGAGAGATCACGGGCAGCCTGACAGTCTGCGGCAGGGAAACCCGGGATCTGGGGCTGTTTGAGATCAGCAGGCATGTGGGCACCGTTTTGCAGGATACTGATGGGCAGTTTATCGGGCTGACCGTGGCCGAGGACATCGCATTCGCGCTTGAAAACGAGTGTGTAGGTGAACCGGAGCTGCATTCAAGGGTTGAGGCGGCAGCACGGATGGTGGGCATTGGGAATCATCTCAGCCATTCGCCAAACGAGCTGTCCGGCGGCCAGCGGCAGCGCGCTGCCATGGCCGGCATCATGGTCAACCAGGTGGATGTGCTGCTGTTCGATGAACCGCTGGCCAACCTGGACCCGGCAACGGGAAAGACGGCTATTGAGCTGATCGACCAGCTGCAGACCGAAACAGGCGCTGCGGTCATCATCATTGAGCACCGCCTGGAGGATGTGCTTCACCGGCCGGTCGACCGGATTGTCCTCATGAATGAGGGACGCATCCTGGCGGACCTTTCGCCGGATGAACTGCTCAGCAGTGATCTGCTGGTCAAAACCGGCATCCGGGAGCCGCTGTATATCCCGGCACTCAGGTATGCGGGCGTTTCCGTTACATCAGAGATGCGACCGGCAAGCATCCGGACGCTTACCCTGAGCGATGCTGAGATGGCCAGGGTCAGGGCATGGTATCAGCGGACGCCTGCACCTGAGCGGGCCGCGGAGATGCCGCTGCTGCTTGAGGCAGAGCATATCACTTTTGCGTATGACAATGGCGTACAGGCGCTCAAAGACATTACCATCCGGATTCACAAAGGCGAGCTTACGGCAATTGCCGGCACCAACGGCGCCGGAAAATCGACCTTTTCAAAGGTCATCTGCGGGTTTGAAACCCAGCAGACAGGCACGCTCCGATTTGACTCGGTGGACATGTCCGGGCTGAGCATCAAGGACCGGGCAGACCGGATCGGGTATGT
>JAFSZW010000522.1 GCA_017458865.1 Clostridia bacterium | reverse complement strand
TGCAATCCAGATAAGCACTGTCGGAATACCCTTATAGGAAGCCAGTTTCCAGAACAGCCAGACAATCACAACGCAGAGAATAGCCGTCCGGATCAGTTCTGAGGTCGTGGACTGGATAATGCCCATGCGCTTCTGCACGCTGACCTTGCGAAGCGTCATGAGTGCATAGATCACTGCAACGATCACACCTGCGACCATGCAGGTCAGGTTCAGAGAGCCGCCATTTCCGATGAAATCCGGCACATAGCAGTCAGCACCGCCGCCGAAGACATTGAGGAATGCCTGGTTGGAAATGGAGACTGCATAGCCCTGCAACGCCACGTTGGACAGGCCGCGGAAAGTATACATGCCAGCCAGTGTCGCAATAAAGGCCGGTACATAGATCTTGGAAATCCAGAATCCCTGGAAGGCTCCGATAGCCAGACCTGTCAGCAGCATGACAATTACTGCCACCCACATATTCATGCCGCTCTGCATCATCATGGCACCGATAGCGCCGGTGAAACAGACAACAGAACCAACCGCCAGGTCGATGTTGCCGCCCGTCAGAATGCACAGGAGCATTCCGGCTGCCAGGACAAACACGTAACCGTTCTGGGAAATCAGGTTGTTAATATTCTGAGGGTAAAGGATCTTGCCCTGCGTCATGATGGAGAAGAAAATGGCCACGACGACAAGCGCAAGTATCATGGTGTACTTTTTAAGGAAATTGCCAACAGACGATTCCTTCATCCTCAAGCACCCCTTCCTGATTTAAGTATGGCAGCCATGATATTCTCCTGAGTTGCCTCGGAGGCTTTCATCTCGCCTACAATACGGCTCGCATTCATGATATAAATCCGGTCGCTCATGCCAAGCACCTCCGGCAGTTCGGAGGAAATCATGATCACGGACTTTCCGGCTGCTGCCAGATCATTGATGATACAGTAGATCTCATACTTCGCGCCGACGTCAATGCCGCGGGTCGGTTCATCCAGAATCATGATATCCGGCTCTGCAAACATCCACTTGGCCAGCAGCACTTTCTGCTGGTTGCCGCCGGACAGGTTGCCGACCAGCTGCTCAACCGTGGGCGTCTTGATCTTGAGCTTGCCCCGGTACTCTTCAGCAACTGCGTATTCCTTGTCCTGATCAATGACCATATGATTGGCGATATGATCAAGGTTCGCAAGAGAGGTATTTACCTTAATGGACTGGGAGAGAACAAGTCCGTTACCCTTCCGGTCCTCAGTTACATAGGCGATCTTGTGCCGGATGGCATCCGCCTCACTCCTGCGCATCTTGACTTCTTTTCCGTCGATCTTCAGCGTACCGGATATGTTCTCACCATAAGACTGTCCGAAAATGCTCATGGCCAGTTCTGTTCGTCCGGCGCCCATCAGTCCGTAGATGCCGACAACCTCGCCCTTGCGCACGTTGATCGAAACGTTGTCAACCACCTTGCGCTCAGGATACAGCGGATGATAGACCGTCCAGTTGTCGACTTCAAGCTGAACATCACCGACCTTAACGCCCTCCCGCTTCGGGAAGCGGTTTGTCATCTCACGGCCGACCATGCCCTTGATGATGCGCTCTTCGCTGACAGGCTCCTTGCCATGATTGTCAATGGTTTCAATGGTTGTGCCGTCACGAATGACGGTAATCTTATCCGCAACATAAGCGACCTCATTGAGCTTGTGGGAAATGATGATCATTGTCATTCCCTGTTTCTTGAAGCCCAGCATGAGATCCAGCAGTGCGCGGGAATCTTCTTCGTTCAGTGAGGATGTCGGTTCATCCAAAATCAGCAGCTTTGCATCCTTTGCAAGTGCTTTCGCTATCTCAACCAGCTGCTGCTTGCCGGTACCAATCGTCTTTACCTGCACCTTTGAACTTTCGGTCAGGCCGACCATTTTCAGATACTTATCTGCCTCGGCATAGGTCGTATTCCAGTCAATCGCGAATTTATGTCCTCGTTCATTTCCCAGATACATGTTCTCGCCAATGGTCATCTCCGGAACAAGCGCCAGTTCCTGATGGATAATGACAATGCCTTTTCTTTCGGAGTCCTTGATATTCGAGAACTTACATACCTGTCCGTTGTAGATAATATCCCCTTCATAGGTGCCGTACGGATAAATGCCGCTCAGGACGTTCATCAGTGTGGATTTACCCGCACCGTTTTCACCGACCAGCGCATGGATTTCCCCTTGTTCCACCTGAAGATTCACATTATCAAGCGCTTTGACGCCAGGGAACGTCTTGGTAATGTTCTTCATTTCAAGCAGTATATTTGCCATGGTTCCCCTCCAATACACTTGTTAAAAAACAGATGGCTTTCCAACCGGACAAAAAGTCTAATTATCAAATGATGCAGGCGAGCCTGGCTCGCCTGCATCCAACCATCAGTTCATTTTCAATTACTTGAGCTGATCCTCGGTGTAGTAACCGGAATCGATGAGAAGCTCCTTGTAGTTGTTGGCGTCAGCAAATACGGGCTCGCAGAGGAAGGACGGAACAACGATCACGTTGTTGTTGTAGGTCTCGGTGTCGTTGACATCAACCTCAGCGCCGGTGAGGATCTGACCAACCATCTTAACAACCTGAGCAGCCAGCGTACGGGTGTCCTTGAAGACGGACATGCTCTGCTTGCCGGCGATCATGTTCTTGGTGTTGGCAATGTCGCAGTCCTGTCCGGTGATGATCGGATAGGTGCCGGTGTAGTTTGCTGCCAGAGCGTTCTCAACGCCCAGAGCGGTGGAGTCGTTGGAGCAGAGCCATACGTCAACATTGGTGCCATCCGCATAGAAGGAGGACAGGATGTTTTCTGCACGGGTCTGAGCCGTCTCTGTTGCCCAGGTCGGGGTCGCAACATCGTCAAATGCCACCTGGCCGGACTTCACAACCAGCTTGCCAGCCTCAATGTACGGATTCAGAACGTCGATAGCGCCCTGATAGAAATAACCGGCATTGTTGTCGCCAGGATCGCCAGCGGTGATCTCGAGGTTGAACGGGCCAGCCGCATTGTCGAGATCCAGAGCTTCCTTAACATAGGTGCCCTGAACGGTGCCGACCATGTAGTTGTCGAAGGTTGCATAGTAGGAAACAGCATCGGATTCCATCAGCAGACGGTCATAAGCGATAACCGGAATGCCTTCGTCCTTAGCCATGGTGAGCGCCTCACCCAGGGAAGAACCTTCGATGGCGGAGATAACGAGAACCTGAGCGCCCTCGGAGATCATGTTCTCAACCTGAGAAAGCTGGGTCTGGACATCGTTGGATGCAAACTGCAGGTCAACGGTGTAGCCGGCGGCTTCGAGCAGATTCTTCATGTTCTCGCCGTCCTGATTCCAGCGCTGCAGGTCCTTCGTCGGCATGGATACGCCAACCTTCTGGCCATCTGCCATCGCACCAACGCACACGATGAGCAGCAGTGCACAAAGCACTAAAGAGAGGACTTTTTTCATTGTGAAACCTCCTGTTTTTTTCGCGGGTAACCCCGTGTATTTCTAAAAACGGCACATGCCGTCTATAGACAATGCTTGCCATTCGTGCCCTCAGGCACTCATGCGCGGGTTCCATTCAAATTCCGCTATATCATAGCACAAACCCGATCTATCGTCTACTACTTGCGTTAAAAAAATTTCTATATTTACGTCAAACTTACCAATTTACTTTTTAACATTTTCACGTTACCGTTTTAGCGCGAGAAAGTGCCTGCAGCCATGCATTCCGCGTGCCCTTCTTCTGATCTTCAGGAAGTATTCCTGTGCCTGCCATCTTTTCCACCTCAATCCTATTCGGTTTATTTTCGGCATTATTCTGACGTGTTTCGATTAAACAATCCAACCGGGCAGGCAGCTTATCAGCCAAAGTCTGCGTTCTCTGCTCCGATTGTTTTTTGTTGATTTTCTCCAGATTATGCAGTATAACTGCAGTTGGTGGTGATAATATGGTTAAAACGACTGCGATGCTTTTGCAGGAATTAGCGAATTATGTCAATCCTGCCCCAAGATCAGGCGAATGGTGCAAAGCGGACAGCTTGTG
>JAFSZW010000521.1 GCA_017458865.1 Clostridia bacterium | reverse complement strand
GCCGATGTACCCGCAGGTCCGGCGGGCAACGTTCATTTTATCCTGGTTGGTGTTGCCGCACTGGGGGCACTTCCAGATGAGCTTGCCGCTCTCCTCGACAATGGCAATTTCGCCATCATAGCCGCACACCTGGCAGTAGTCCGACTTGGTGTTCAGCTCGGCATAGAGGATATTGTCATAGATGAACTTCATGATCTCAAGGACGGCATCCAGATTGTTCTGCATGTCAGGAACCTCGACGTAGCTGATCGCCCCGCCCGGCGAGAGACGCTGGAACTGGGCCTCGAAGGCCAGCTTGTCAAAGGCATTGATCTTCTCGGTGACATGGACATGATAGCTGTTGGTGATGTAGCCCTTGTCCGTGACACCCGGCACGACGCCGAAACGGCGCTGCAGGCACTTGGCAAACTTGTAGGTCGTCGACTCAAGCGGTGTGCCGTAGAGGCTGAAATCGATGTTATGCTTGGCCTTCCATTTGCGGCAGGCAGCGTTCATGTATTCCATGACCTCAAGGGCGAACGGTGTCGCATCCGGATCTGTGTGGCTCATGCCGGTCATGTATCTGACACACTCATAGAGTCCTGCATACCCGAGGGAGATGGTTGAGTAGCCACCGTAGAGCAGCTTGTCAATGGGCTCTCCCTTCTTGAGGCTGGCACAGGCACCATACTGCCAGAGAATCGGGGCGGCATCTGAGAGCGTGCCCTTGAGCCGGTTGTGCCGGCACATGAGTGCACGGTAGCACAGGTCCAGGCGCTCATCAAAGATCTGCCAGAACTTCTCAAAATTCCCGCCGGAGGAGAGTGCAACGTCCACCAGGTTAATCGTCACCACGCCCTGGTTGAACCGCCCGTAAGACTTCGGCTGGGTGTTCTCGTCCACGTAGGGCGTCAGGAAACTGCGGCAGCCCATGCAGGGATAGCAGTGGCCCTCGCCGTTTTTGTCCACCTTGAGTTCGAGCATCTTCTTCTCGGAGATAAAGTCCGGGACAAGGCGGCGCGCCGTGCATTTGGCAGCCAGTTTGGTCAGATACCAGTACTTGCTGTCCTCGTGGATGTTGTCCTCCTCAAGCACATAGATGAGCTTCGGGAAAGCGGGCGTGACCCAGACACCCTTCTCGTTCTTGACGCCCTGATACCGCTGCTCGAGCGTCTCCTCGATAATGAGGGCCAGGTCATTCCGTTCCTGCTCATTCTTCGCTTCCCCAAGATACATGAACACGGTGACGAAAGGCGCCTGTCCATTGGTGGTAAGCAGGGTGACAACCTGATACTGGATGGTCTGGATACCGCGACGGATTTCCTCGCGCAGACGTGTCTCAGTCAGGGCTTGAACGGTCTCCTCAGTGGCATCTACATGCAGATACGCCATCTCTTCCATGATGGACTTGCGGATCTTTTCGCGGGATACCTGAACAAACGGTGCGAGATGCGTCAGCGAAATGGACTGTCCGCCGTACTGGTTGGAGGCGACCTGTGCGATGATCTGCGTGGCGATGTTGCAGGCGGTGGAGAAGGAGTGCGGACGCTCGATCAGCGTTCCCGTGATCACCGTTCCGTTCTGCAGCATGTCCTCGAGATTGACGAGGTCGCAGTTGTGCATGTGCTGGGCGTAATAATCGCTGTCGTGGAAGTGGATGATCCCCTCCTCATGCGCTTTCACGATGTCCTGCGGGAGCAGGATCCGGTCCGTCAGGTCACGGCTGACCTCGCCAGCGATATAGTCGCGCTGGGTCGAGTTGACGATCGGGTTCTTGTTCGCGTTTTCCTGCTTTGCCTCCTCGTTGTTGCATTCAATGAGCGAGAGAATGCGGTCGTCCGTTGTGTTGCTCTTGCGGACCAGAGAGCGGGTATAACGATAGGTGATATAATGCTTGGCGACCTCAAAAGCGCCATGTGCCATGATCTGGTCTTCAACGAAATCCTGGATTTCCTCAACAGACGGCGTGCGGCTCAGCTGCTCGCAGGAGAGAATCACGGCATCAGCAATACGTTCAATCTGAAGATCGGTCAGACGATACTTGAGCTCAACCGTATTGTTGGCCTTCCGAATGGCATTGCTGATTTTGGAACGGTCAAATGTCTCCTCAGCGCCATTTCGCTTGATGATTTTCATTTACCCCAAACCCCTTTAAGATACAATATATTGTGGTCTAAAAGCCACGGGACACATTATATGCCCCTGTATTCATACTGTCAAGGAAGTTCACCTGTATGCAATTGTTAAATCTTTTGTAATAATTGGACGACCCAACCGGCCTGCAGTCAGGGCCAATCTGCTGCCTGCCGGAGCAGCGCGGCGTCCCATGGCCTGACATTGGAACGGGGAACGTTGATGTCAGACAGCCACCTGCCAGGGCTGAACGGCATCCCGAAATATGCCAGTGGGGCGAAAAGCGCTGATGCCAGACAGCCACCTGCCAGAGCTGGGCGGCATTCCGGAATTTGTCAGTGGGGTGATAAGCATTGCCTGTGAATACGCAGCAGGATTTCATATGATCAGGCTGGCATATGTTTGGTGTAGCGATGCGCCCGAAACCAGACAAAAAACACCACCTGCTGGGCAGGTGGTGCAGGGGTTACTTAAGGGCGTCCATGGAAGCGCTGAGACGGGCCATGGTCGTCTCGCGACCAAGGAGATAGGCCATTTCAAAGGCTCCGCCCGGGGTTGCCGCCTGACCGGTAATGGCTATGCGGAACGGCCAGAGAATCTGACTGGTCTTCATGCCGGACTCAGGGATGGCGGCCATGATGGTATCATGCAGCGCGGTTTCCGTCCACTCGGGAATTGTCCTGAGGATGGGCTCAATAAATTCAAGCGCGGTCCTGGCAATTTCCAGTGTGGTCTTGCTCTTCTTGTTGACATAGAGCTCAGGATCGAATTCGGGCATTTCAGCCAGGAAGCGGACCATGTCCGGAAGCTGGGAGAAGATTTCCGTACGGCCCTGGAGCAGCTCGCAGAGGCGTGCAAAGTCGAACTTATCCGGATCCAGAACCGTGGAGAGCCACGGGGTGGCATACTCGGCGTAGCGCTCGGGCGTGAGCTCACGGATGTAATGCGCGTTAAAGTAGGTCAGCTTGTTCATATCGAAGATGGCCGGGCTCTTGTTGAGGCCGCGCTCATCGAACAGGCGGATGAGATCATCCATGCTGAAGAACTCCTCGTTGGTGTCCTTCGGCGCCCAGCCAAGCAGCGCAATGAAGTTGATGATGGCCTCCTTGAGGTATCCCTGAGCCATCAGGTCCTCAAAGGACGGATCACCGTACCGCTTGGAGAGTTTGCGCGTCTGATCCTTCATGACCGGCGGCAGGTGCAGGTAAAGGGGCGGCTGCCAGCCGAAAGCCTCATACAGAAGGTTGTATTTCGGCGCGGAGGAGAGGTACTCAGTACCGCGTGTCACGTGGGAGATGGCCATGAGATGGTCGTCAATTACGTTGGCGAAGTTGTAGGTAGGCAGGCCGTCTGCCTTGAGCAGCACGTTGTCATCCAGCGTGTCACAGTCGACCTCGACGT